>CALGIK010000145.1 GCA_937915515.1 uncultured Clostridia bacterium | reverse complement strand
CGGCGTTTGCGCTTACAAGCCCGTGTCTGCCCGCCATTAACGCGCATATCACATATTTAAGCCGTATGTTCGACGACGTCTGGCAGATTATACCCATTGATTGGCTGTGAATAATATTTAGGCTCTCAAATAAAAGGCTCTCGCAATCAACGGCAAAGATAATGCTATTATCTCGCTTCTCAGCGTTGACGACAAGCCGGTTTCCTGCGGTAAAACGGTCGGACTGAGCGCCCTCTATCATAAGCAGGTTTTCAGACAGTTCAGTAATAACAAAAAGTGAGTATATGCTTTCTGCGGACTCCCGCTCGCTTTCGTTGCAAAACTTAACTAAATGATAACAACAGTCATTGGCCGGACGCTGTTTGCTTGCGTCAAACTCTTGCGCCAATGCCAAATGCTCCATATCAAACGCACATTCGCTGTGCGCGCCTATAAGGTGGAAATGCCCGTCCTTAAAAGCATACTTCGTCCCCGCATCCAACCGCAAATGAAAAGACTGCGGCGTTACGCATTCTATATCGCCGTGTAAATAAAAAGTATCCACATAATCAAACGTCAGGTTTTTTACGGTGACATTTTTGCAGTTATCAAGGATTATAGGGCTTATGTTGCCGTGAAATATCAATTCGCTGCCGTTGCCGTCAACCATTATATTGCTTTTATTCTCTAATAAAATCGCTATTGTCTTCTCGCCGCCCTCGTTATTACTTATGTAATAAAACTTGCGCGTACAGTAATCCGAATAAATATGATATCTGCCCTTGGAAAATGAAATTGTATCCCCGTCTTCAAGAACGGCAAGCGCACTGTTTAAAATCGGCATTATATCAACATCGCTCTCAATGCTTTTAATTTGTTTTATCATGTTTGAAAGTTTAGTTTATCTCCGTACAAATTGTCAAGCTTTATATTTAAATTGAGAAAACCTTGCGGAACGACCAAGAATGTAGACTGCTTGAGGGGTACCCCTCAAGCACTTTCACTCCATTATGTCTCTATTTCCCCGTACC
>CALGIK010000144.1 GCA_937915515.1 uncultured Clostridia bacterium | reverse complement strand
GTTCGCCCTTTAAGCCGGCAACCTCTTTTTTAGGCAATAAATCAAATTCGCCCATTTTTTCCATCTGATTGATTTTGTTGAGTCTTTCGATACGTGAACGGATAGTTTTAAAGTTTGTCAGCGTGCCGCCTAACCAGCGGTTGTTAATAAAATACATTCCGCAACGCTCTGCTTCCTGCTTAATTGCAGCCTGAGCCTGTTTTTTTGTACCGACAAACAAAACCGTTTTTCCGTCGGCTACAACATCACGCACAAAATTGTACGCTTCTTCCGCCAGTACAACTGTTTGCTGTAAATCGATAATATGAATATCGTTACGTGCGGAATAGATGTACTTTTTCATTTTTGGGTTCCACCTTCTCGTTTGGTGACCGAAATGCACACCTGCTTCGAGAAGTTGTTTCATAGAAACCACTGCCATAATCATTTACTCCTTATAATAAATTGTTTTTATCCTCCTCTTGTCATAATTGCTTTGGCTTTTACCTACATGGGCACAACCGCCAAATAGAGCAAGAGTGTGTAATAAACCGTTTGTGATTATATCATAACAGCATGTCTTTTGCAAATATTTAAAGCCATATTGAAAAAGTTTTTAAACAAAAGACAATTTTAAATCTAAAGCTGTATTTTGTCTATTATAATAAAAAATGCCTAAACAGGCACTTTTTAGGTTATTATTAAGTTTAGTCTTCGCAGTCGCATTCCTCGCCGCAGCAGCCGCATTTGCAGTTTTCGTCATCGCATTCGCCGTCACACTCGCAGGATTCCTCAAATTCCTCATCATAACGCTTGCAATACTCTTTGTAAACTTCTTCCAAAAGAGATTCGTCTTCGATGGGGCTCAACATACCCTCTTCTTTCTGCTCATCTTCCTTAAGTTCATAAATAAGCAGTTCTCCTTCACTTATCTCTTCCATTTCCTCTGCGGGACTTAAGCAAAGATATTTTTTATCTTTATAAATAAAGCTGTCTTCATAGTTAAAAGCCTTTTCGCTTCCGTCCTCCATTGTCAAAACAATACTGTCTTCCTCTTGGTCAAACTCGGGAGCATTGGTTTTATTAGTGTTCATATATATCCTCCTATGGTTTTTACGGTTTATCTCCGTATATATATATTTTAGTTTTGATTATTGTATTTTCTTTATGCCAATAAAAACAAATACTATTTATAATAGTCAAGATAGTTTTGCAAAATAATAGTGGCTGCGACTTTGTCGATAACTTGTTTGCGATTTTCTCTTCTCATGCCGCCCTCAATCAAGACACGCTCTGCGCAAACAGTTGTCATCCTTTCGTCGATAAACTTAACAGGTATATCAGTTTTTTCTTTGAGTTTTTCTATGAAAAAACGTGTTTTTACAGTCTGCTCATTTTCGTTAGAATTCAAACTGATAGGTAAGCCGCTTACAATAAGTTCGACATCCTTTTGTTTAATTAAGTCCGTTAGGTAGTTTAAATCAGTTTCTAAATTTTTACGGAATAAAGTTTCATAAGGGTTGGATATAAGTTTTAACGGATCGGATAAAGCAAGACCTATACGCTTGTCACCTATATCCAAAGCAAGTATTCTTCCCATTGTCTTATTGTATCATATACTCAGCTAAAAGCAATTTTTTTAATCAAAAAAAGAGAAAGATTTTTCTTTCCCTTTTTGGTAAGTTACACTTCCTCGTTTTCTACGTTGTTCTTTAACATTTCTTTGCCCTTTCTTAACATTTCTCTTGCCTTAGGGCAATATTCAATCAATGCCATACCGCCGACAACACCTAAAGCGAGGACCAGCATATGCGATAATTTCATAACCCACCTCCTATTATACTTAGTGTGAGTAGATTTGCTTTTTTTACGCTTAAATTATTAAATATTTTAATGCAGTATAACTAAGTTTGCAGAAAAATAAATTATTTTTTACTGCGATAATCCTCGATAGCTTTTTTTATTGCTTCCTCCGCTAAAACAGAACAATGAATTTTTTGCGGCGGAAGTCCCTCCAATTCCTCAATTACTTGCGCATTGGTGATTTTTAAAGCTTCATCTATACTTTTGCCTTTTATCATATCGGTAGCGGTGCTGCTTGTAGCTATGGCTGCAGTGCACCCAAAAGTCTGAAATTTAGCGTCCTCAATAATGTCGTCTTTTATCCTGAGGGTAATCCTCATTATATCTCCGCAAGTAGGATTGCCTACTGTGCCTTCCCCGTCGGGATTTTCTATAACGCCGACATTATGCGGACTGGCAAATGTTTTTAATACTTTTTCGTTATACATTTTTTACTTCTCCTTTTTTAAGCGCAAATAAAGGCGACATATTTCTTAGCCGCTCAATAATCTCTTTCAATTTATCTACTGTATAGTCTACTTCCTCTAAAGTGTTATGTTTGCCGAAAGTAAAGCGGATTGTTCCGTGAGATACTTCGACAGGTACACCCATAGCGAGTAAAACGTGCGAAGGGTCAAGACTGCCGCTGCTGCAAGCCGAACCGCTCGATACCGCTATACCGCTAAAATCAAGCAGCATAAGTATGCTTTCGCCTTCGACATAATCAAAGCTGAAGCTGGCATTAGAAGGAAGTCTGTTTGCAGGATGACCGTTGTATCTGACATAGGGAATTTCGTTTAAAACTCTTTGTACAAAACGGTCACGCAGAGATGATATATAAGCGTTGTTTTTCTTCATGTCTGCAACTGCTATTTTTATTGCTTCGCCCATGCCGATTATACCGGGAGTATTTGTAGTGCCTCCGCGCATGCTTCTTTCCTGTCCGCCGCCTACAATGAGTTTTTCGAGCCTTAATCCGTTACGGATATACAAAGCTCCGACACCTTTAGGTCCGTAAAACTTGTGAGCGGAAATGCTGATTAAGTCTGCGCCAAAATCCTTTACGTTTATGTCCAACGCGCCTACCGCCTGCACTGCATCTACATGAAAAATTATTTTATTTTGTCGTGCTATCTGTGAAATCTCTGCAATAGGCTGTATTGTACCTACTTCATTGTTGGCGTACATTATACTTATTAAAGTAGTATCGGGACGAATGGCTTTTTGAAGTTCATCAATTTTTACCGTACCGTAATTGTCAACAGGCAAAAAGGTCACATCAAAACCTTGTTTGGATAAAGATACCGCCGAATTTATCACAGCGTGATGCTCTACTGCGCTGACGATAATGTGTTTTCCTTTTGCCGCATACGCATATGCGGCGCCTTTTATTGCCCAATTGTCCGATTCCGTGCCGCTACTGGTAAAATATATCTCGTTGGGCGAAGCATTTAAAGCGTCTGCGACCTGTTTACGTGCCGTATCCACCGCCGCCATAGCTTCCCTTCCAAAAAAGTGTTGGCTGTTTGCGTTGCCAAATTCGTCTGTAAGGTAGGGCATCATTACTCTTAAAACATTTTTGTCAAGGGGCGTGGTTGCGGCATGGTCTAAATATATACGTTTTATATTGGCGTTTTTTACCAAGCTTTGTAAGCTTATGCTGTCGAGATATAGGTTGATATAATTATACAATTTTTGCCATAAACTC
>CALGIK010000143.1 GCA_937915515.1 uncultured Clostridia bacterium | reverse complement strand
ACTGGAGTTCAGACGTGTGCTCTTCCGATCTGGTCGCAAAAGAAGCGACCCCCTAAGTGGGTAACGGATAAGGAAGATGTACAAGCTTTTTTCTTTGGCATGTATCAGTTGAAAAAACCTAAACTTATTAAAAGTGCGTTGTTCACCTGTTCCATAACATTAGGCGGCAATTCGCCTATTTTTTCCTTTAATCGGCTTTTATCTATCGTGCGTATTTGCTCCAACAACACAACACTGTCCTTTGGCAAGATTGATAAACTGCTCGGAAGCGTAATATGCGTAGGCAGTTTAGCTTTATTTAATTTTGACGTGGTTGCCGCCGCAATAACCGTAGGACTGTATTTGTTGCCTATGTCGTTTTGCAAAACCAGCACCGGACGGATGCCGCCTTGTTCGCTACCCACCACAGGGCTTAGGTCGGCATAATAGATATCTCCCCGTTTAATCACATTGCACATCCTTTGGGCGGCGACAGCAACGTCTAAAATACTTTATTCTCAACCGATTAAAAAGGTGTATGTAGCCGCTCCAAACAAATTATGGACAGCTTTTTATTAAATATAACTTAATAACGATTAAATAATACGTTGGTCTTGACTAAATTCACAAATTGGCATATAATTCTTTCACGAGGATACTAATGTTAGCTTTTTTAAATGCGCCGTTTATAGATTTTAACGGCTATGTAGGTTCTAGCCCCGCTGTGGAAATTTTTGGTTTTGGCATCACATATTACGCTTTAATCATTGTCAGTGGCATGGTCTTGGCACTTACCATTTTTTCTCATTTGCTAAAAAAATTCGGATTAAATCCCGACGACAGCTTGGATTACGCCATTTGGGTATTGCCTATGGCAGTGCTTGGCGCAAGGCTGTATTTTTTTGTATTCCCTTACAGTGAAGTTTTGTCAGACTGGTCTACATTTTGGGATTTTAGAGACGGAGGACTGGCTATTTACGGCGGCGTAATTGCCGGATATATTACGGTGCACATAGTAGCGCACTTTAAAATGCAAAATTTTGTCAGAATTACCGATTATATCGCTCCGGGTTTGTTATTGGCGCAAGCAATGGGCCGTTGGGGAAACTTTATTAATCAGGAGGCTTACGGAAATTTAATAACCGACCCTGCTTGGCAATGGTTTCCGGCAGCCGTTAAAATAGGCGGCGAGTTTTATCAAGCGACCTTTTTTTATGAATCATTTTTTACTCTCATAGGCTTTATTATTACTTTGAGCCTTATCACAAAATGGAAAAACTATAAAAGGGGCTTTAATTTAGCTTTTTACGGAGTATATTACGGCATTGTCAGACTCTTTGTGGAAGGACTTCGTACCGACAGTTTATTTTTATGGATACGCTGGGGCGGCACCGCATTTAATACAGGCATAAAGATTAGTCAGCTCGTATCGTGGTTGGCTATAGGCATGGGTATTGTCAGATTTATTTTAATTTACACCGGTTGGGATAAAAAATTTGATGCTTGGTATTATAAAGTTATCGGCACAAAAAAGTTTATTGATAAGCAGGTTGAAGCAACAAACCAAAATGCCCAAAAGCTGGCGGCAGAAGCACAGTCTATTAAAAATCAGGTAGGCGAAAAAGACAGGCTTTATATCGAAGCTTTAAAAAGAGCGCAATATGCTCTATTTAATGCGGAGGATATTAAAAAGCGCAGAGAGGAATTTTATAAGGACTTTTCTAAAACCGATACAGAAAAAAATCAAGAGATAAAGAAAGAAATATAATTGGAGAAAAAAATGGATAAGCGAAATCTTACATTGCTGACGGATTATTACGAACTGACTATGATGAACGGATATATGGTTAAGGGTATGTCTGATACTAAAGCCGTATTCGATTTGTTTTTTCGCACAAATGCCGAAAGCAATTATTGTATAGCGGCAGGACTTGAACAAGCTATACAGTATATCAAAAACCTACATTTCGGAGAGGACGAGATTGAATTTTTACGCCGAACAGGCGATTTTGGCGAAGAGTTTTTGACTTATTTAAAAAACTTTAAATTTACAGGAGATATTATTGCGGTGGAGGAAGGCACCGTTGTCTTTCCCTACGAGCCGCTATTGATTGTAAAAGCGCCTATAATGGAAGCGCAGCTTGTGGAATCAGCTCTGCTTAATATTATAAACTTCCAGACATTGATTGCCACTAAAGCAAGCAGAATAACACGTGCCGCAGCTCCGGGTAAAGTTATCGAATTTGGACTTAGGCGTGCTCAGGCTCCCGATGCCGCAGTTTTTGGGGCGAGAGCGGCGATAATTGGCGGATGCTCTTCGACAAGCAACGTGCTTGCGGCGCAAAAATTTGATGCTGTGCCTAAAGGTACTCATGCGCACAGTTGGATAATGTCTTTTGACAGTGAGCTTGAAGCTTTTAGAGCATATGCTTCTATCTATCCTAAAAGCTGTTTACTCTTGGTTGATACTTACGATACCCTTAATAGCGGTATGGTAAACGCTATTATTGTATTTAAGGAAATGCGTGCAAAAGGGCTAAAACCTGTAGGCGTACGTCTTGACAGCGGCGACTTAGCATATTTAAGCAAAAAAGCGCGCGAAATGTTGGATGCCGAAGGTTTTTATGACGTTAAAGTTTTTTCCGGAGGAGATCTTGACGAATACACCGTCACTTCTCTTAACCTTCAGGGCGCAAAAATAGACTTATATGGCATAGGCACTAAGCTTATTACCAGTTATACAAATCCCAGCTTAGGCGGAGTGTACAAGTTAGCGGCAATAGAGCAAGAGGGCAAGGAATTTCCTAAAATGAAAATAAGCGATAATCCCGAAAAGGTGACTAATCCCGGCGAAAAAAGGATTTACCGTCTTATCAGCAATCAGACAAACAAGGCACTTGCGGATGTCATTTGTTTAAAGGACGAAGTTATAGACCCCGACAAGCCTTATACGTTAATTCATCCTGTCGACCGTTGGAAAACAAAAGAGGTAAGCAACTTTACGGTAAAGCCGCTTTACACAAAAATTTTTGAGGGAGGCAAGCTTGTTTATAAATGTCCCACTCTTAATGAGATT
The DNA here is from genome assembly GCA_937915515.1 of uncultured Clostridia bacterium. GTDB lineage: Bacteria > Bacillota > Clostridia > Christensenellales > CAG-314 > SFEB01. The sequence goes on along the minus strand of CALGIK010000143.1, from coordinate 2,699 downwards.
TATACAAAAACCGTAAACAGTCTTGAGGATTTTTGGGATGAATATAAGCGTATCGAAAAACCGCAATTATATAAGGTGGATTTGTCTGATAAAATTTATGATCTAAAACAAAAAATGCTTAACGAGTTAGGCAGCAAAAACAGATAATAAAGGATAAAAATCATAAACATTTTACATTAAAGGGATATATGGCAAAATTCAAATTAGTGTTTAAAGGCTATTGCGTCGATGACGTAGACGCATACATAAAAGAAACAGAGGAGAAAATAGCTCTATTAGAGCGCACTGCGGCAGGCAAGACACCTGTTATTGAGGACGGCTTAATAAAGCGCGAATTAGAGCTGACACGAAAAGCCAAAGCTTTAAACGATACTGTTAAGGTTTTTATAAGCTTAATAAAAAGCAAACTCAATGCGGACGAGGTAAACGAGTTTTTGCTTATAGCTCAAAATATCGATAAGATTACAAAAGCAGTGCCGGAAAATACCTTTTGTTTAAAGAAAACAGATTTTGATTCGACAAATTATACGTCGAAAGAACCTGTTGCATCAAATGCGGATAATGAATCTATTGTAGTTAAAGACATTGCGCAAACTGATTTAAAACAGCAGGAAGTCGACGCCACTGATGCTGATTATGAAAATTTGCATCAATCAAATACTGCTGAAGAAAATACTTTTTTAACAAGTAACCAAGAGACTGTCAATGATGCAGAAGACAAAAACGAGCAGCAAAATATTAGTCACATAAACAAAAGCGAAAAAGAGGATAGCAACATTAATCAACCATTGATAGATTTAAACGAGGTAGAAGCAAGTCCTTCGCAAAGCCTTGAGGAATTGTGTAAGGATTTAGGTTTTATGGACTAATGCTTGCATTAAAACTGAAATTAATATAATAGTAAATATTTTTAAAATAACAACATAAAATGTGCACATACAAAAGTGTTTGACTTTTTAGGTGCACATCATTATTTAAACATAATTCAGTTAATCTTTTTATATAACACAACTTAAATGATTTTGCTTAAAATTATGTATTAAGATTTTTTAGGATACGTTTCAATCCAAGCGTCATAGTAATTTACAAATTTCTCCGCTCCGGTGTCCTGTTCGTTCATCAAGATCGAACACATATATCTGCTCAACATATTGACGCAATTAAATCCCATGTTACATACACGCAATAGAGCATTTTGCACGATTTCGTTAAAATACTCTTCTTTTCGGTCGTGTATTACAAAATGAAAATATTTTGCTTTTGTAGATTTTTCCCAAATAATATTATGTTTTTCCGATGAATCATAAACCGCATATCCATAATATTGTTCTACAATATGGTTATTTTCTATTACTCTAAAAGTAGTTGCGTCGTCCAAATTAAATTCCTTTGTGTCAGCATTTTTCAAGTGAATTTCTTTAATCTTGCAAAAGGGCGGTTCCGCCATAGAAATTTCGTCTGTCCAGTTTTTCGCTCTTTCATACGCTTTCTGTTGCATTTTTATTTTTTCAAGACTAAAATTAAGCAGATCTATTTGTTCTAATAAGCGTTTTTTCGCTTCCTCATACAGTTGAGGCCAAAGATCTTTTTTGCTTAATAACATTTTATAAATCATTTTAAACGAAAAACCAATACTTCTCATCATTTTTATTGAAATAACGTCGCTTACGGAATTGATGTCATATTCATAGTAACCGTTATCGGGATTTTTATTGCGTCTGATTAAACCGTTGTTTGCCCAATACCTCACCTTTGTAAAAGGAAGGTTAGTCACTTTTGCTAATTGAGAAATATTAATAGTTTCTTCTGTGAAATTTTCTGTATCCTTCTTTTTCATAATATTACCATAAAATTTTACATAAATTTCAAATTTCGCTTGACCCAACACCTAGTGTTTGGTTTATAATAACTGAAGAATATAAATATGTCAACAATTTGACAATGGGAGGTTTATTATGAAACGATTAAGCAAATATCTTGTGTTGCTACTAGCAGTGATGACAGTAGCGTTATGTTTCGTCGGCTGTGTCAATGTGAAAGTTGTCACATTTAAGGACAGCAGCGAAAAAGTATTATCTTCTGTTATTGCCGATAAAGACGGTAAAATAAAAGAGCCAAAAGTAGACGTAAGCGAAGGCGTTACTCTTGACGGTTGGTACACAGACAAGCAATACAGCGGCACTCCTTTCAATTTTGAAACAGGAATCGTGACGGAAAGTATGGCTCTGTATGCTAAATTTAGTACAAACTGTTATACCGTTACATATGTTTTAGGTTATGAGCCCGAAGAAGGCGAGGAAGTTACCGCTCCTACTCAGGACTCAATAAACTATAACGGTACATTTACGGTAAAAGCTGCCCCCGCCAGACAAGCATATTTACAATTTGCGGGCTGGAGTGACGGCGTTAACCTATATCAGAAAGACGATGTTTATACTGTCAGCACACAAAACGTTGTGCTTACCGGCGTATGGAATATTATTGAGCACGCTGTAAATTTCTTTGACGAAAACGGCGACCAAATAGGCAATACAGTGTATGTCCCTCACGGATGCGCAGCTGCAGCTCCTGCAGTTGCTCATACTCTATCTGTATTCCAATTTGAGGAATGGGATCAAGATATCAGCAATGTGACTGAAGACATGGATGTCAACGCTTTATTTAAATATGTCCCTACACCGGAATATTATAAATAAAGC
>CALGIK010000142.1 GCA_937915515.1 uncultured Clostridia bacterium | reverse complement strand
GAACAATATAAACAATAGCTGACAGTACGGTTAAAAATACTGCTATAATAAACATTACAAAGCTTGTCCAATAAACTATCTGATAAAACTCGTTGCTGATATAAAAAAGAGCATCTTTTATACTTAATAACATCAAAAGAGGTATTGCAACATATTGAAAAACAGCTTTTATTTTACCGAAAATGTTTGCGTGAATTATTACTCCCTTATAGGCGCCGATTTGACGTATTATACTTATCAGAAGTTCCCGCCCGATAATCAATGCCGCACCGATACTTAAAACCCACGTAGGTATAATACCGCTTTCAAACGCCCTTGCCCCAACAACCAAAAACAAACCGAAACATACAAGCAATTTGTCGGCTATAGGGTCTAAAAGCTTGCCGAGCTCGGTGACCTGATTGGTGCTGCGGGCGATTTGTCCGTCTAAAAAATCTGTAATGGTCGCTGCAATAAATATTGCTATGGCTGTAATTATTGACCAGTTTTGTCCTATCAAAAAGAAAACTGCAAAAAACGGCACTAAAATAATGCGAAGAAGTGATAGTCTGTTCGGTACGTTCATATTATTTTCTCCTATTTATTTTTATTAAGTAATTAACATTCACCAATCAAATCGTAATTTAAGCTTTTGGTTATTTTGACAAAAACATATTCGCCGATATTTAAAGCATTTTTTGTCAAAATAAAAACCTTGCCGTCAATATCTGGAGCAAAAAAATACGGTCTTCCAAAATAAACGTTTTTACTTATCTCGTCGTCATACTTAACAAAGCCGTCTATTACAACCTCGATACTTTTATTAAGATAACTCTCGTTGATTTTATTGGAAATTTTTTGTTGAGTTGCCGCTAACCTGTTTAAGCGTTGTTTTTTTACTTTTTCAGGCACCTGACAATCAAATCTCTCTGCCGGTGTACCTTCTTCGGCGCTGTATTCAAAAAAACCTACGTTATTTAATTTTTGTTCTTTCAAAAATGTGTCAAGCGTTAGTACTTCCTTATCTGTCTCATAAGGGAAACCGCATATAAACGTCGACCTGATAGCTACACCTTCTATCTTATCTCTCAATTTTTTTATCAGAGCTATTATGCTATCGTAAGACGTTTTACGGTTCATCTTGTTTAAAATAAAATCATCAACGTGTTGAAGAGGCAAATCGATGTATTTGACAATTTTTAAATTAGAAGCTATCTCATCAATCAGATTGTCTTCGATATGTTCGGGATAACAGTATAAAAGACGTATATACCGCAAATTTTCTATTGCCGAAAGCTGCTGCAAAAGTTTAACAAGCGTGCGTTTTCCGTAAATATCAATTCCATAATCCGTCACGTCCTGCGCTACTAAAATAATTTCCTTAACTCCCATGCCGGTAAGCCGTTGAGCTTCGCTAATAATATCCTCAGCTTTTCGAGAACGATACCTGCCTCTTATGTAAGGTATTGCGCAATATGTACAAAAATTATTGCAGCCGTCTGCTATACGTAAATATGCATAGTGCGAAGGCGTAGTAATCACCCTATCGCCTTGTTCTATATTTGTCAGCGTTTTATTAACGCTTAAAAAACCTCTTTCACCCTTCTCAAGCCGCTCTAGAATTTGAAAAAAATCAGTATAAGTATCGCTGCCTATTATTGCGTCAAGCTCGGGAATTTCGTTAAGCAAATCATCAGCATACCTCTGCGCCAAACAGCCTATAGCCACTACTTTAGCACCTGTTTGCCTTTTAATGTTCAGCATTTCAAAAATGGCTGCGATTGCTTCTTTTTTTGCCGCTTCGATAAAAGCGCAGGTATTTATAACAATAACGTCAGCATCGCTTGCTTCGTTTACAATTTCGTATCCGATTTTTTGCGCAGAAGCTAATAATATTTCGCTATCCACACGATTTTTATCACAGCCTAACGATATCAGCCCTAATTTTTTCATTTAGTCTTCTCCAAAAAGCTCATTAAACTGGTCCATGCTGATAAGCACTTGACGGCTCTTAGCGCCGTCTTGAGGGCTTATAAAATGATGCTGTTCCATATCACAAATAATTTTGCCAGCCCGCGCATAACCCAATTTAAAGCGTCGTTGTATCATGCTTATCGATGCGGATTTGTTTTCGATACAGCATTTTAGCGCAGGCACAAATAGCTCGTCAAATTTATCGTCCGAATTGTCGTTGCCCAAAATTTCGTTGGCATCTTTTTGCTTTAGAATTTTACTTTTGGTAACCTCTCGGAAATTCTATTCAATTGTTC
>CALGIK010000141.1 GCA_937915515.1 uncultured Clostridia bacterium | reverse complement strand
TAACGGACGTTAAGACGGCTTTTGGGGCTTTACTTGTATATGATTCCATTAAAGGACACACAATTTTTTCCGTTTGCTTTTGCTTCATACATAAATTTGTCCGCACTATCTATCAAACTTATCCAATCGTCTTTTTCTTGCGGAATACTTTCTGCAATGCCAACGCTTACGGTAACGCGAATCGTGTCTTTCGATAATTTTTCGACTTCTTTGCAAATATTTAACGCTAAAGAAATGGTATGTTCGTCAGATATACCTATTAAGCAAACAACAAATTCTTCGCCGCCAAATCTGCATATTATGTCCGTTTCCCTCTTGAATTGATGTTTAATGCAGTCGGCCACACTTTTTAGCATTGTATCGCCTTTGCAATGCCCGAATGTATCATTGTAGGCTTTGAAATCGTCAATATCTATCATTAAGAGTGTTATAGGCTGTCTATTTCTTTTACAAAAAGCCCACATTAACGGTAATTGTCGATTTAAACCGTTTTTGTTTAAGAGTTGTGTTAGAAAATCGGTTTGAGCTTCTCTTTCTAATGCGTTGATTATTTCTTTAAGTCTTTTATTTTCTTCAATCAATTGTTGCACACTTATTTCCGATTCTCTTGTATTTGCATATTCAGGCGATACTTCCAGTTTAAGAGTACGCTTTTGGTTTTTGCTGGTGCTAATAAGAGTGACCCCCTTTCTACAATCAATGTTCATGTTAAAAAGCTGCCTTGAAAGGCAGCTTTTAATTTACATTTTGGAAATTCTGTCCCTGCACGTCTTACAGACAAGCTTATTCTGAAATAATTTCAAATCCTCTGTACCATTACAGAAGGTGCAAGCCGGTTCGTGTTTTTTTATCATTAGGTTTTTCCCTTCCATGTAAAGTTCCACGCCGTCCTTTGGTTCAAGTTCCATGCTTTGGCGAAACTCAATAGGTAACACAATTCGGCCTAATTCATCAATTTTTCTTACAATTCCTGTTGCTTTCAATAGATTCAGTCCTCCCTCATAAATAAAGCGGGGTGCAATTGGTCAAACTGGAAATTGAACCCTGCACAAAACAATAAAATGATAACACTTAATATGTCAATTGTCAAGTGTTACTGTCGTTTATTAGCATTTTTAGACGGTACTAAATGACAATCATATAGTAAAATTTTTATGGATTGGAGATGATTTTTTGTCGGATGAAATATACGACTTTGGATTAAGGTTAAAAGAATTACGTGAAAAGAAAAAACTTTCGCAAACACAAGTCGCAAAGCGATTAGATGTCACACGGTCAAGTATCAGCGGCTATGAAAACAACATAGCTGTACCCTCTATTGATATATTAAGGCAATTAGCTCTATTGTATGGTACTTCGGCAGACTATATATTAGGACTTGACAATAGAAGATGTTTTGTCTTAGATGGCTTGACAAGTAGAGAATTTGCGTTAATAGAAGATATGGTGCAAATGTTATCGGCAGAGTTGAAATTTCGTCATAAATAGGCGCGTTTTCTCTCACTGTCATTTTTCTTAAATCCTCTCACGGTGAGAGGATTTTTATTCTCTCACATATCAAAAATATGTGTCTTGCTTCATACATAAATTTGATAGCTACTTAATTATCTTTTCAATAATCTTACCAGTGACGGAAAAAAACTCAATGTCATGAATGCTGTTTTTATTTTCAAACATCGACAAGTTATCGTTTATAAAAAACAGCCGTTTTCTCGTTCTAAGTCGGTAGATTTTACCGTTAATGTAGGTTATATAGTACCTTGCTCCTAAAAATTTCAACTTATGTTCGTCCAAAACACACACGTCATAATAAATGTGTGGGAAAAACATTTCCCGTATTGAGGAGATTATCATTATTGTAAATGTTAGTAATACAAGCGCATTAAGGTAAAGCCCGATATGAAAGTCTTTATTAACAAGCAGAGCTTTAAGCATATCCGCATAACCTTTTTTTGTATACACATACAGCAACACTCCACCCATTGACAAGCAGAATATTGCATTTACTATTTTGGTTTTTTTATCAAGCACAGCCATATTTTCATCGTCAATCTTTTCTAAATTGTCGGTTCGAGAAAATAAATCAGCCACAAAGCAAAGAACAATCCTCTTTATTTCCACGGTTTACTCCTTTCGCGCGTCCTCTTTACTCTCACCGTGAGAGTGTTTATATTCCCGCACATATCGAAAATATGTGTCTCTCTGCAAGCCTAATTCGCGCATAAGCGCAAGACTGCCAATTTCTCCGCGTTCAACGCGGCAATATTCCTTTTTAAAAGCGTCCTGTTCCATTTTGCGGGGTCTACCGTACTTGTCCCAATCTCCC
>CALGIK010000140.1 GCA_937915515.1 uncultured Clostridia bacterium | reverse complement strand
TCGCTGCAAAATGCAGTTAACGCTCTTTTGTTTTTAAAAATTATTAGATATTTTTATAAAAAAGTAAAATAATAACATATATTAGTATTCAGCAAAAAATATCGCAACAAAAGCTTAAAAACACGAAAAAACAAGCCGTTAAGCACTTAAAACGCTAATAGGTAGTATAAAACTTTATACTTGCTATTTGCCTAAAATAATGCTAAAATAGCTTTATTATCTTAACAAATGAGAGAGGCATTATGGTAAAAATTGTAATAATCGGCGCCGGAGTCATCGGCAGTTCGGTTGCACGGGAGCTTTCCCGTTTTAAAGCCGATATCACCGTTTTAGAAAAATGTTTTGACGTGTCCGAAGGCACAAGCAAGGCAAATTCGGGCATTGTTCACGCCGGTCACGACGCAACTAACGGCACATTAAAGGCAAAATTCAACTGTCTTGGCAATGCTATGTTTGACAGAGTATCTAAGGAATTAGATTTTCCTTTTAAACGTAACGGCGCTTTTGTTTTGTGTTTTGATGAGCATTGCAAAGAAGAAATAAACAGGCTTTACCAAAACGGTTTAAAAAACGGTGTAAAGGATTTGCAGATTTTAGACGGAGACAATGCGCGTAAAATCGAGCCCAATTTAAGTCCCAACGTCGTTTATGCGTTGTACGCACCAACTAGCGGCATAGTCAGTCCTTATGAAATGACGCTTGCCTACGCCCAAAACGCTTATAAAAACGGCGTAAAATTTTGTATGGGTGTGGAAGCAATAAACATTGTAAAAAATCAAAATAACTTTGAAATAATCTGCCAAAACGGCGAAAGATTTTTAGCCGATATAATAGTAAATTGCGCCGGCTTGTTCGCCGACGAAATAAATAATAGCGTTAACATTAAAAAATTTAAGATAACAGCCAGACGGGGCGAATATGTGCTTATGGACAAGGTGTGTAAGGGACTTGTCAACTCGACTATATTTCAGCTTCCTACAAAAATGGGCAAAGGAGTGCTTGTCACTCCCACAACTCACGGCAATATTCTTGTCGGTCCTACCGCTTATGATATTGAAGATAAATCCGACGTTGATACCACGCCGCAAGGCTTGTCAGAGGTTTACACCAAAGGCAAAATTTCCGTACCCGTACTTAATAAACGCTACATCATAACTCAATTCAGCGGCAACCGCGCTCACGAATCCAGCGAAAGAGATTTTATTATAGGTTGGGCGCAAAAAGGCTTTTACAATATAGCCGGAATTGACAGCCCCGGACTTTCCGCCGCTCCCGCCATTGCCGTTTATGCCGCTGAGCAAATTTCACAGGAATATTCTCTTGGACTAAATGCATCCTTTGATCCCATTCGCAAGGACATTCCTCATCTAAACGAAATGAACGAAGAAGAGCGTGCCGCATTAATAGCAAAAAACCCATTGTACGCAAAAATCGTCTGCCGGTGTGAAAACGTCAGCGAGGGCGAAATTATCGACAGTATCCGCACGCCCTTGGGCGCAAAAGACCTTGACGGCGTAAAACGGCGTACAAGGGCAGGTATGGGCAGATGTCAGAGCGGCTTTTGCTCACCCCGTGTTATGGAAATACTAAGTAAAGAATTAAATATACCTTTGACAGAAATTACAAAAGACAGCAGAAAAAGCAATGTTACAATTGGGGAGGTCAATAAATGACGCTTAACAAGCAGCTTGTTATTGTAGGCGGCGGTCCGGCGGGACTTGCCGCTGCCATTGCTGCAAAAAACAACGGCGTATCGGATATTATTATTCTCGAAAGGGAAGACAATCTCGGCGGCATATTAAACCAGTGTATACACAACGGTTTCGGTCTGCATACTTTTAAGGAGGAATTGACAGGTCCCGAATACGCTCAAAGGTTTATCGACAAGGTAAAATCCGAAAATATAGAATATAAATTAGGCGCAACCGTTTTAAGCGTAACCAAAGACAAAACGGTTAGTTATGTCAGCATTAATGACGGTTTGGTAAACATAAACGCTCAAGCAGTCATATTGGCTTGCGGTTGCCGCGAACGTCCTCGCGGCGCAATCAATATATCGGGCAGCCGCTGTGCCGGTATATTTTCGGCAGGCACTGCGCAAAAACTTGTTAATATCGACGGTCTAATGCCGGGTAAATCGGTGGTTATTTTAGGCAGCGGCGATATTGGCTTAATTATGGCTCGCCGTATGACCTTTATAGGCGCTACCGTAAAAGCCGTAATAGAACTTATGCCTTATTCCTCCGGTCTTAACCGAAATATTGTACAGTGTTTAAGCGACTTTAATATTCCGCTTTATTTTAACCATACCGTCGTCAAAATTAACGGACAATCCGGCAGAGTGGAGAGTGTGGTTATTGCGCAGGTTGACGCCGACCTAAACCCTATCCCGCAAACTTACCGCACTATTACTTGCGATACTTTGCTGACAAGCGTAGGTTTAATCCCCGAAAACGAACTTGCACGTTTAGCTCAAATAGAAATAAGTAATGTCACAAGCGGAGCTATTGTGGACGACAACTTTATGACAAATGATGAAGGCATTTTTGAATGCGGCAACGTACTGCACGTTCACGATTTAGTGGATTATGTAAGTATCGAGAGCGAAAACGCAGGCAAAGCTGCGGCTGATTATATAAAAAACGGTAAACCGCAAGGTCAAACGATAGAAGTAACCACCTTCAACGGAGTAAGGTATACTGTCCCCCAAAAAATAAACAAAGAGGGAGTAGACCCGTTAACTTTGCGTATGCGTGTTGACAACGTATATAAAAAGGTCAAGCTTGTAATAAAAAAAGACGGAGAAGTAATATTCAGCAAGATGCGACCGATAGTCACTCCGGGCGAAATGGAGACGCTTACGCTTCCGTTAAACATCAGCCAAATTATCCGCAACAGCAACGGCATTTTTGTGGGGTTGGAAGCAAATTAGTATGAAGGAATTTATTTGCATATGTTGTCCTTTAGGCTGTCACCTAAGCGTTGACGACAGTGACAAAAACGATATTAAGGTAACAGGCAACGCCTGTATACGTGGCAAAAATTATGCAGTTGAGGAGGTAGTATCTCCTAAGCGCATGGTCACTGCTTCCGTAAAAGTTAAGGACGGTAAATTAAACGTACTTTCGGTAAAAACCGACAGAAGCATACCAAAGGATAAAATTTTTGATGCTTTGGACAGGCTCAAAGAGGTAGTTGTTGATGCGCCCGTAAAAATAGGCGACGTGATACTTTCGGATGTTTACGGCGCAGATATCGTTGCGACAAGGAATATTGATAGGAAAGATTAAAATCAGGCAAATGTTTAATAGGTAAACTAAGTCAAAAACAAAATTGCGTCAATAAAATTAAGGAGGGCATTATGAAATATATATTAGCTTTGGATCAAGGCACAACAAGCAGCAGGGCAATAGTATTCAACAAACATGGCGAAATAATAGGTCAGGCTCAGCAGGAATTTAAGCAAATATACCCTAAAACCGGTTGGGTGGAACATGACCCGAAAGATATTCTAGGCACACAGGTAGGCGTGATTGCCGAAAGCATGATAAGAGCAGGCATAAGCGCAAACGACGTTGAGGCTTTAGGCATAACAAACCAGAGGGAAACGACTATTGTTTGGGACAAAAAAACAGGCGCACCTGTTTATAACGCCATCGTATGGCAATGCAGACGTACTGCCGATTATTGCGACAAGTATAAAAAAATGGGTTTAGCTCCGCTGATTTATCAAAAAACAGGACTTGTTTTGGATGCATATTTTTCAGCTACCAAGATAGAATGGATACTTGACAACGTGCCGGGAGCGAGAGAAAGAGCAGATAAAGGCGATTTATTGTTTGGAACAATTGATACTTATCTTATGTGGCATCTTTCGCGAGGGAGAATACACGCTACCGATTACACAAACGCAAGCCGAACAATGCTTTTTAATATTCATACCTTGACTTGGGATGACGAGCTGTTAAGTCTTTTTACAATACCCAAAAGCATGCTCCCGCAGGTTTTTCCGAGTAGTTTTAATTACGGCGTTGCGGACAAAAACATAATAGGCGCTGACGTGCCTATTTGCGGAGTATGCGGCGATCAGCAGTCGGCGCTGTTTGGGCAGCTTTGCGTATGTAAAGGCAGCATAAAAAACACATACGGCACAGGCTGTTTTATGCTTATGAATATCGGCGGCAAGCCGGTGCAGTCCAAGCATGGCTTGATTACGACGCTTGCAGCAACCTTTGACAAGGACAATCCTTCATATGCTCTCGAAGGCAGTATATTTGTCGGCGGTGCAGTTGTGCAGTGGCTCCGTGACGAAATGCGTATGATAAAACGCGCGGCG
>CALGIK010000139.1 GCA_937915515.1 uncultured Clostridia bacterium | reverse complement strand
ATTCATAAGTGGTGAAACTACTTTAAAAACTGATATTGTAGAAAAAAACAGTAAAATTACACCACCTGAGCCTGCATTAAGTGACGGGAAAATTATTGAAGGCTGGTATACGGATAAAAATTTTTCTCAAGAGTCAAAATTTTCTTTTGATACTGAAATAGAAAAAGATATGATTTTGTATGCAAACATCGTTAATATAACTTATTCCGTAACATACGATTTGACAGGCGGTACAAGCACTGTGCCTACGCAAGCAGATGTGTGTTACAAAGGTGAGTTTAATTTGGCAAGCGTTCCGACAAAATTAGGTTATAATTTTGTGGGGTGGAATGATGGTAAAACTACATATAACGCAGATGCTAAATATACGGTAAACACAGCAGCCGATATACAATTAACTGCAATTTGGGAGATAGCTACATTTAAAGTTAGATTTTTAGATGATGTAGGTGCTATTGTTTTTGAAGGAGAACAAACAGTAGAATACGGCGATTCTGCTATTGCTCCCGAATTAAGTTATGTTACACACTCTGCAAAATGTTTTGAGGCAAGCGGTTGGGATAAATCTTTTACAAATGTAACAGAAGATATTGATGTCAACGCAGTATATACATATATTCCAACCGATGACGAGTATTTTGAATATGAAGAAGTAAAAGAAAACAGCGTTGTAGTTGCATACAAAGTAAAAATGAAAACCGGTAAATATTACAAAATAGACGACACTATAGTTGCTTTTCCCGATAAATACAATGACAAACCAGTTATTGGCTTTGCAGATACGATAGACTGCTTAGGGTGGACAGGAAGTTGGCATTATTTATCGGAAGAAGAACAGATGATGGATCCTTATCCTGAATTCGACGCTGAAAAAATAAACATTGACGTTTATATTCCTGACAGTTTTACATCTTTAAATTGCGGAGATTGCTGGCGTTGGAATGTGCAAACGCTTTTTATCGGCGATGGCTTATCAACAATAGATTTATACACGTTTAACCAATGCGAGATAAATGAGTATTCTGTAAGCAGATATAACAAGAATTTTATTTGCGAAGATGACTTGTTGTACAACAGCGACAAAACACAACTGATACGAGTAGGATATAGCGTTAATGAGCTCACAATAGCAATGGGAGTAGAATATGTGTATCCAAATGCATGCTGGGGTAATATAAATTTGTCCAAAGTATTTGTAGATGCCTCATTGGAAGAAATCGGCGCTGGCGCTTTTAAATACTGCACAAATTTGACAGATTTTGTAACAAACGGAAGCATAAAGAAATTAGCTGATGCTGCAGATCCCGAAACCATTGGTAAAAGAAATTATGACGCAGGCGGAGTATTTAAAGAATGTTCCCTCTTAAACGCTATTGCATTGATAGGTACAGAATATATAGGACGAGGCGCCCTTGTAAATTGTTATAATCTCAGTATTTTGGGATTGGATCCGAATAAATTAAATTATGTTGCGGAAGAAGCGATAATCGGACTTAGAAATTTAAGTACAATCAGTTTTGGCAAAGAAATTTATCAAACAGTTGACGGTAAATTCAGTACGGACGGTAATACCCTTTTGTTAAAGGGCGGCAGCGATATTTTGTTGAAAGACGGAGTAACAAAGGGTGATATCCTTATTGTTGCGACGGCAAAAGGCTATAAAAGCTCACCGTATGTTGTGCCGGATACAGTGAGAGAACTGTACAATTATGCTTTTTTAGGCAATGAAGTCTTGTATGAGATTATTTTGCCAGCCGGATTAAAAGAAATTTCTTTTGGAGCATTTGCGTTTACAAGATTAAAAACTATTACAATACCGAATAGCGTAACAGGATTTGGTGTAAGTAATACATACGGCGATGATATATGTTTAGGTATGCCCTATTTTACCTCATTAAAGAGCATAATATTCGAAAAAGGTTGTCAAATTACAGAATTCCCAAAAGAATTATTTGCTCTAACAGCCTTAAGAAGTATAGAGATACCTGCTTCTGTACAAAAGATCGGGGACGGAGCATTTACTGTTATGACTTTGGAAATGATTACCGTTGAAGAAGGCAGTGATTATTTTTATGCGGATGAAAACGGTATCTTATATGACAAAGATTTGACTTTGCTGATTTGTATTCCTTCACGCTGTAAATGTGTGGAATATGTTGCTCCAAGTACACTAAAAACAATAGGATATGCGGCATGTTTTATGTCAGATACGCTAGAATATCTTACCTTAAACGAGGGTCTGACTGAAATTCGCGCAGTTGCGTTTAGAGAAGCGTCCTCATTAAAAGAAATTGTATTTCCTTCCACATTGGTAGAAATGGATTTTTCTGCTTTCTATTTTTGCACCAGTTTGGAAAAAATTTATTTTAACAGTGAAAAGCCGATGACATTAACCGATGAGGTTGGCTTTAGAAAATATATGGTTACGCCGTTTATAATTGATGATGGAATAGATTACAAAATTTTCGTAGACGAAGCATATTATGACATATATTATCAATGGCTGTATGATATGGATAACGATTATAACGATCCATTTAACAATTTATACGATCATATTGACACTTCGAATTACAGCGATGAAATGGTAACGACATATGCTTTTATAAGCCAGGGTGAAACCACATTGGTAAAAGCAAGAAAATTGTTTAATTATCCTGTACCTATTTGGCAAGGGACAGAACCGGAACAATACTTTTTGGGTTGGTTTAGCAAAACTGATGATGTTTGGGGTGACGAAATAGTTTTACCGGCAAAGAATGACATCAATACAACAGTAACATTTTATGCCAAGTGGGGAGATACTCCCAGATGTGACGGATCAGCAAGTTGTTTTGCAAAAGATGTTGTAAATGGCACACCTTTTGACGTGGAAATATCCAATGTATATAAGCGTTTATATTTAAAAGCAAATATTGATAATACTAGCGATTCTGTTGTAATAAAAATATTTATGAACGGCGTAGAAACTTTTGGCTTTTATTATTTCGCTAATAGCAATATGCCGGAAGACGGAATTGCAAGATTCGATTTTGAATTTTCGATTCTTATTCACAGTCAAATACTCGAATTAGACGATTTACCTGCAACAATAACCATAAGAATTGTAGTTACAGAAAGAAAGAAAGTTAATATTTGTGCAGAAAATAGTATAATTTATTACTGTGAAAACAAGCGTAATTACATAATTTAAAAAGAAGAGCGTCGCAAATCAAAAATGCACTTCTAAAAGTGTATAACTTTTGGAGGTGCATTTCAAATACGCTTTTTTTCATTTAAAACATTGTAAGCGTTTTAAAATCAATTTTGTTTTTATATAAAATCATATATCTTGACAATTAATGTGTCATTCTATTTCCGTCCATATTTCGTACAATGCTACGTTTTTGCCGTATATCTTTGTATTACATTTAAAAACGCCTATTGTTAATACGGTTTTATATCCTAGTTTGTTTAATAATGTTAAGTTGAAAGAAGCGGAATTATATTTCTTTTCAAAATCACACCAAGCATAATATTTAATATATCTGTGTTGAGGATTTTTTATCCAAAATGCTTTAATATCCGAATCGGAGGTTGTGTCTACACAGCAATATACTTTTTTGTCGGGATCGTGCGAATACATTAAAGAAGTAAAGTCCAGCGGATTGTCTATCGCTAAGGACAATACTTTTTTGTCTAATAAATTAAATAAAGATAATCTTTCGAATGGCGGATTGGAAAAAGTCATTTTGCATCCGTTTGCTTTGTATATAGAAAAAAACTTCAATTTGAAATTTATTCGTTTAGCAAAATTGTTAAGTTTTTCAATTTGTTTTTCTATCTGTTTCAAATTGTCCAAATATACGGAAGTTTGTTTTTCCATAGGCATACAAGTGAAAGTCTTCATATTCTTTAACTGAATACCTAATTTTTGTAAATCTTCAATCATTTGTATATCTGTAATTGCATCAAAACCGTAGCCATAATATCCGTTTTCAGGATTTTTTACACGTGTTACCAAACCCTTTTCAGCCCAAAATCTTATTGTGTCGTGCTTTATGCCTGTAAGGTTTGACAGTTCTGTAATAGATAATAACGGTTTATCAGTAATCTTTTTTTCCATAATTTTCACCATAAGACTGTATATCTTAATTTATGTTAACATCTAAAGAATTCTTTGTCAAGTAGCAACAAAATGCCTAGTCTTTATTAAACAAAAACCGCAAATAATGACCTATAAGACAAAAACTATATTATTATTTTATTAAATAAATTAAAATTTGTGCGTTAAGCAACACTATAATATAATAAATTTGCATGGTTATTTAGCTATTTAAAGAAATACAAATTCATTTTTCCTTAGGATACGCCTCTACCCAGGTGTCAAAATAGTTAATATAGGTTTCCTTTTCGGT
>CALGIK010000138.1 GCA_937915515.1 uncultured Clostridia bacterium | reverse complement strand
GGCAGTCTCCTTGACCCAAATATGACCTGGCTCGAATGCAACCTTTTGCATGAATATATCGAAAGTTACCTTTATTATAGTATGCAAGAGGACGAAAACGACCCGTATATAAGAGACATTTGGGAACGTTGCTTTAATATGGAAGTTGCCCATCTTCACGATGCCGCCCGTCTTCTTACAAAATACGAAGGTAAATCCTGGCAGGAGATAATACCCAACAACGGAGTTTATCCTGATTTGCTGAAACTAATTAGCAATAAAGATTATGTGCGCACGGTTCTCGCTGATACCGTAAATAATACCTCTCAAAAAGAAAGCTATATAAACGTCGAAGACGTGACTGACAGTTCACGTTTCCGTCTTTACCAATGTACAGTCAACGGCGACCCTAAATCCGTTGAGAGCCATTGTGTCATAGACAACTTTATAATGAAACACGGTGAAGACTATCGATATCAGGACAAAGACCATCCCGTTAAGGAATTGCAGGACCGCAAAATTGATAATATCAACGTAGGCGTAACAGGCTAATTTTTTACGCCTAATTTCATCTCTTTCCCCCTTAAAAACGGCTTGTTTTAAGCCGTTTTTGTGTGCTTTTTAAAATATGCTGAGCAAAAACATTTTTATTATAAAATTATTAATGATAAGACCTTTGTTACAACATTATTTTACAAAAACCATTTATCCTTGACATATACTGTTTTGTTGATTATAATAAACTAAACTTAGGAGGTAGAAAAATGGATTTGGAGGAAGTAAAAGGCAACTTAAAAAATTTTATAAATTCTGAGGGTAAACTGACTGCAATACCTGCTAAGCATAAATTACAGGTTATGGCAATCAGATTTTTAGCCGAAAAATTTGTAAAGGGCAAAGATTATACCGAAAAAGAGGTAGGCGAAATTATTAACGCCAATACGGTTTTTGAGGACCCTGCTTCGATAAGGAGAGGCTTAGTTGATTACAAATTTATGACTCGTGACGATTATTGTAAAAATTACCGTCTGCTCGACAAAGAACCTGATATGGACAAGATGTATTGATTAATAATTGAACTTATAAAATTTTTATTTTAAAGAGAGTTTGTACAAAGCAGCCAAATACGGCTGCTTTGCTTTAATAATAAAAATTATGATTTTTTCAACAATTAATTAATTAGTATTGAAAGAAGATTAAAGTAATGATATAATTAATAGAATGCAAAATTATGTTCATTTTCTATTAATAATCAACGTAAACAAATAAGGAGAGATATCATGAACAAAAAATTTGTTTTTATTATCATTATTACATTATTGGTTATACAGTTAGTCGGATGCTACACGGAAACAGTTTCTTTAAAACTGATTTATGATGTAGGAGAGACAAAATTCATAGAAGTAAGCAGTGACGTTGATCAATATATATTGCCTACTCCGTCAAAAGAAGGGTATACATTTTTAGGCTGGAAAGATGAATTGGGAAAAGTAGCGGAATACGGCATTTGGGATAAAAGTTTCAAAAAGAATTTGACTGCCGTATGGAGCGCAAACACATATTTGTTGACTCTGGATTACAATAACGAAAGCAATAAAACAGAAATGCGGAATGTCACATTTGACAGTTATGTATATTTGCCCAATGCGTACAAAAGCAGATATTATTTTGCGGGTTGGGTCACTCCGGAAAATGAATTGGTAGTAACAGGAAATTGGAAAATAGCCAATAATATTACTCTAAAAGCAAGCTGGAGCAGACCTGTTTTTACAATTGTTTTGGATTACAATGACGGCATTACACCAAATGGCGAATTGACTGTTACCTATGGCGAACAATTTTCTTTGCCATATATGGAGAGAGACAACATGTGTATTGAAGGTTGGTACACTGATAACGATTATAAGATAACAGAAAGTATTTGGGAAAGAGATCCTGTAGAAAAACTTACAGCGAAGTGGATGCGTAAACCCGATGTTATTATAGTAACTTAATAAAAATTACGGCTAAGCATAACTAAGCTTAACCGCTGTATTTTTGTAATTTTATTTTATGGTTAGTTTTAATAGCTATAAAACTATACTTATAAAGTTTTAAGCATATAAAGCTTTACGCTTACGTTTGTTTCTTCTTTTTAAATTTGCTTCAAATAGCAAATTTAAGCTTTTGTAAGAAAGACAGAGTAAATTTTGAAGATTTTGTCTTACGTTTTCTGTTGCAATTGCTAATTAAAGCTATTGTTTAAATGCATATTGTCTTCGCTCTTTATTACTGCTATTTTCTTGCTATTTTGTTTCTACGCTTTGTCGTCACTGCCGAGTACGTTTATTATTTTGTGTTTTACCATTTGTTTAACGGCTTCGCGGGCGGGTTTCAGATATTGACGGGGGTCAAAATGCTCGGGATGCTCACTGAAATGCTTTCGAATTTCCGCCGTCATAGCAAGACGTATATCGGTATCGATATTGATTTTGCATACGCTCATGCTTGCCGCTTTGCGTAGCATACTTTCGGGTACTCCCTGCGCTCCTGCAACATTTCCGCCGTAATTATTTATCATATCGACAAACTCCTTAGGAACGCTGCTGCTGCCGTGCAAAACAATGGGAAAACCAGGTATCCTCTTTTCGATTTCCTCCAAAATGTCAAACCTTAATTGCGCTTCGCCTTTAAACTTATACGCTCCATGGCTTGTGCCGATAGCAATAGCCAAGCTGTCAACGCCGGTTTTTGTAACAAATTCCTCCACTTCGCTAGGGTCGGTAAAGCTGCCGTATTTATTGCTTACATGTTCCTCAATGCCGGCTAATTTTCCTAATTCCGCTTCCACCACAACGCCTCTTTCGTGCGCATAATCGGCGACTCTTTTGCTTAGTTTTATATTTTCCTCAAAAGGGAGTTTGCTTGCGTCAATCATAACGGAAGTAAATCCGTCATCCACACAAGCCTTGCAGAGTTCGAAAGTATCACCGTGATCCAGGTGTAAGCAAATAGGCACAGTAGTCGTTAATACCGCCGCCTCCACCAATTTTTTAAGATAAGTCATATTTGCGTACTCGCGCGCACCCTTACTCACCTGCAAAATAAGAGGGGACTTGCACTCCTCTCCCGCTTCGACAATACCCTGAATTGTCTCCATGTTGTTAACATTAAAAGCGCCGACAGCATAGCCGCCTTTGTACGCCTTTTTAAACATTTGGGTAGAAGTTGTTAATGGCATTTCAAAAAAACCTCCATTTTTAGTTGTCAAAAAAGTTTATATAACCTATAATCTTGGTATAATAAATATAGCACAATTCTGCATTTATGTAAACAGATTTGTTAAACAGGAGGAAACAATATGTCTAATGTTAGAGTGGGAATCAACGGCTTCGGCAGGATAGGAAGGTTAATTTTGCGTGCCTGTATTGCTCGTGACGATGTTGAAGTAGTTGTCATTAATGACCCCGCTTTTGTCGATATGGATTATAGGAGCTATATCTTTCGTTTTGACACGGTGCATGGCCGCTTTAATGGTACGGTAGAGTCGATAGAGGGCGGAATAATTGTTAATGGAAAAAAAGTTGTATTCCTTAACGATAGAGAACCGGACAAACTCCCGTGGGGGAAGCTCGGTGTTGATGTTGTAGCGGAAGCAACAGGATTTTTCACCACGACAGCAGCAGCACAACGGCACTTAGTGGGCGGCGCAAAAAAAGTCGTTATCACCGCGCCGAGCAGCGACGCTCCCATGTTTGTTATGGGCGTAAACGAAAAAACCTATACACCCGACATTAAAATAGTTTCCAATTCAAGCTGCACAACAAACTGTCTTGCGCCGCTGGCAAAAGTAATTCATGACAACTTTGGCATTGCAGAAGGACTGATGACGACAGTACACAGCATAACCGCAACACAAAGAACCGTTGACGGATCAAGTAGCAAAGATTGGCGGGGCGGCAGAGCGGCAAGCGGCAATATTATTCCCAGCAGCACAGGCGCGGCAAAAGCCGTGGGCAAGGTTATTCCCGATTTAAACGGGAAACTTACAGGCATGAGCTTTAGAGTACCCACATTAGACGTGTCAGTCGTTGATTTAACTGTTAAACTTAACACCCCTACAACATATGACGAAATTAAACGTGTTATGAAGGAAGCAAGTGAGGGCGAGTTTAAAAATATTATTGGGTACACTGACGAAGATGTCGTCAGCAGCGATTTTATCGGCGAAGTGTGCACCTGCGTATTTGATGCTAAAGCCGGCATTATGCTAAACCCCACTTTTGTAAAGCTAATCGCCTGGTATGACAACGAAATGGGCTACAGCCACAAAGTCGTCGACCTTATGCGCCATATTAGCAAAGCGTAATAAATATTATCGTAACGAAAAAAACGGAGAATAAAATCTCCGTTTTTTTGTTAAGCAGAAACAGTCAAAAAAAGAAAATAGTGCAAGGTTGCCACAAAAAAATTATGGACATAAAATAACAAATATGCTATAATTATTAAAATAAATGCTGACTGAGCAAATTAAGCTAAGAATAAAAATTACTAATTAAAAGGAAAAGATATGCTGTTACAATTTTTTGGCGCAATATTTTTTGGATTAAAATGGTTAGTAAAAATCGTATTCAAGATATTGAATATAATTTTAGTTATATTTTTAGGTTTATTGATAATTTCAGGCTTAATTAACAAAAACAGCAAAAAAAAGAAAACGCACGCCGCACTTCTGCTGATAGCCGTCGCCGCTGTAATTTTTCTGATTACACTTTTATAATGTAGATTTGTTTTCACTTTTGCATTTTGATATTTTTAAAACAGTCTTACAATATGTTCCATTATTTTATTATGACAATACAAAATCCTTACTTTCCTTTTCAATTTCCATGTTCAACTATTTCGTAGGTATTACGGACTCATATTTCCCCAAACTCATTCTTGCGATTACGGTTTTCATTTTACACAAAAATTTTGAAATAGAAAAACTGTACAGGCACTTCAAATACTTAAATTTTGCTATTATTGTATATAATACACTATAAGCATATCATTATTAGTCAGTAAAATCAATATAATTACGCTTCAAAATACCCCATAAAAAATTTTTAGTGGATAATTAGATAAAACAA
>CALGIK010000137.1 GCA_937915515.1 uncultured Clostridia bacterium | reverse complement strand
TTTATATGTTAGACGGCGACGATATCAGAAAGGTGGTTTGATTTTGGACGATAAGGCAATTGTCACTATAAAAGACGCTGACGAAAGCGTGTTTGAACAAACAAACACGCCTGTTACTGATGCAAAAAATAGCGTAAACAATGCCGCCCAAAACCAAACGGTTTTAAAAAAACAGCAAAAACGCAAAACCCACAAAAAGCGCAAAATCAATTTTAAAGCTTTGGAGCGATTTGACCATAAACCTAACATAGGCTTGTCGCAATCACAGGTCGAAAAGCGCATTGAGGATGAGCTCACCAACGAAATACGATTAAAACGAGGCAAATCGATTTTACAGATTTTTTTAAGCAACATTTTTACTTTTTTTAATATGCTTTATGTAGCCATCGCCATAGTGCTTATTGTTTACAGGCAATGGACTCAAATTTTCTTTTTGGCAGTGGCTTTTACAAATACTGCAATTGCCATTATTCAAGAGGTTCGCTCAAAAAAATCGTTGGACAAACTAAAATTAGTTAATACTCCCAAAGCCGTAGTTATAAGAGAAGGCGCCGAAAAAACTATTGAGGCAAAAGACATCGTGCTTGACGATATCGTTTCCTTTAAAAGCGGCGATCAAATATGTGTGGATAGCATAGTGGCTGTGGGCGGCGTTGAAGTCAACGAGAGCATGTTGACGGGCGAATCGGACAGCGTTGTAAAAAATGCAGGAGACACTCTGTATGCAGGCAGTTATATTATGTCCGGAAGCTGTTTAGCGCGCGCCGAAAAAATTGCTGAATTTAATTATGTCGAAAATCTGACGGGAAAGGCGGTAAAATACCAAAAACCCCGCTCTCAAATGCTGCGCTCTTTAAAAATAATTTTAAAAATCGTTGCGGCGGTAATTTTACCTCTTGCTTTATTTTTAGGCTTGACAAATTATAACGCTGCTTTAACAGAGCATGCGAGTGAGGTTGAGTTTATTAATGGCGATTTTACAGAGGATACGCGTGACAAGGCGCTTATAGATGCATTGACAAAAACAGCAGGCAGTATCGTAGGCATGATACCGGCAGGACCTTTTTTGCTCACGAGTATGACTTTGGCAGTTTCGGTAATACGCTTAAGCAGACGTAAGACTTTAGTGCAGGAATTGTATTGTATCGAAATGCTTGCCCGTGTCGATGTGCTTTGTCTTGACAAAACAGGCACGTTGACTGACGGCACAATGAAAGTCGTTGACTGTATAGACTTTAACAATGCAGGACGTTTTACCGTTAAGGAGATTATGGGCAGCATGATTTCCGCTTTAAAAGACGAAAATATGACAAGTGCGGCACTAAAAAAATATTTTGGCAGCAAAAGTGTTTTAACACCGCAGCAGACAATACCTTTTAGCAGCAAACGCAAATTTTCCGCCGTATGTTTCGAAAAAGAGGGGACATTCTTTTTGGGTGCGCCCGATTTTGTATTGACAGGCAAAAATCAGAGAGTGCAAAACTTGGTGGAAAAATATGCAGGGGAAGGCTACCGCGTGCTGCTTTTGGCTCAATCGTCGAGTATGATACTTGAACAAAACGGCAAGGAAAAACTTCCTACCGTGCGCCGTCCTATAGCTTTAATTGTTATTGAGGACAAAATCCGCATCGACGCAGCCGATACTATCGATTGGTTTAAGCAAAACGGAGTTGCAATAAAAATTATAAGCGGCGACAATCCTTTGACTGCCAGCTTTATAGCTTCTAAAGTCGGGGTTACTAACAGCGAAAGATATATAAGTTTAGAAGGTATGACGGATAAAGATATATACCGAATAGCCCCTCTGTTTACGGTATTTGGCAGGGTTACTCCCGAGCAAAAAAGCGTTTTGATTAAAGCGCTTAAAGCCAAAGGAAACACTGTCGCTATGACGGGCGACGGCGTAAACGATATTTTAGCCACGAGGGAATCCGATTGTGCAATAGCCTTAGCGGGCGGAAGTGAAGCGGCACGCAACGCTTCACACTTGGTGCTTTTAGACAACAATTTTTCGGCTATGCCGAAAGTTGTCGCCGAAGGACGACAAGTGGTAAACAATATTCAAGCCGCTACAAGTATGTATTTTATGAAAACCATATATACGGTTGCGCTAAACTTTTTAATTTTACTTGCTTATTACGCTTTTAATATTACCGTTATGTATCCAGATCGGAAGAGCGTCGTGTAGGGAAAG
>CALGIK010000136.1 GCA_937915515.1 uncultured Clostridia bacterium | reverse complement strand
GCCTTCGCCGGCCTTCATGTCACGAAGCGGCTTATCCAGATCCTGCAATGTTTTGATATTGTTGATGTCGATATTGTACTTTTGCACATACTTGTTGGGCAGATAGTTTATATCAAAACTTATAAATTTTGCCTTTGTAAGACGCATAATGTGTAATGTATAATACAAACGGTTAACAAAAGCGTTTTGACCCTCCATTTTGCCGGAAGCCAACTGCCCCGTCATAATAAAAGGATATTTTTTTGCGGCATACTTAACGCAAGAAGGATAAAAACTCTGAAAAGCCACTTTGCTTATGTCATATCCGTTAAGCTCTATAAGTGTATTGTCAATTAGTTGTCTGTAATTTTTTTGATACTGCTTAAATTCGATAAGTAACGGCACTTTTCCGTTTATTGTTTGTAAAACTTGTTTAAGCGTGGGTATTGTCTGCCCTGTTTTTAGTTTTATGTCGGTAAGCTCTTTATACGTTAACTGTTCGACTGTTTGCTCCGCACCGCACAGCCTGCTTAAAAAACTGTCATGTACAACTACAATTATGGAATCTGCTGTCATCCTGACGTCTATCTCAACGCAAAAACCTTTTTCTGCCGCCGCAATAATTGCTTCCACTGTGTTTTCGGCTATGTTGTCTTTAAAAATACCTCTGTGAGCTATTGGACGCGCCAAAAACAAATCAAAATCCGTTTGTATCTCCTGCCTGTTTTTCATAGGTATATTAAAGCATTTTTCTTTTAAAAAGTCAATGACTCATCTTTGGTTAACTTAAATACCAGTTATCATAATATTTTTTTAATTTTTCTGTTAACTCTACACCTGCTATATTCTCGACAGGATGAAAAAGGTCGGATGAACTAAAGTCTTCTTCGGTTTTTTCTTTTTCCGGTTCTTTATTTTCTGTCGCTTCTTGTCTTGCATTTTGATTTGTCGTTTGATTGTTATATTCTTTTTGAGTATCGGAGGAACTTCTTGCATCTGTGTTTTCCTCTTTGGCTCCAAAACCGAAACGCTTTATTAAATCCATTGCAAGCGGATTGTTCATAACCTCGCCCATAACCTGACTCATGTCTGCTTTGTTGTCTTTTAGCTTATTAAACAACGTGACAAGGCTCAACGCTTGCTGCAATTGGTCAATATTACCGAAGGGATCACGCTTTACGGACTCGTCGGGTTTTTGGGCGGCATTTTTGTTATTAAATGCTGGTAACATTTTAAACAGCAAAAAGCCCAAAACCAGCGGTATTAGATTCATCATATATCCTCCCGATAAATTGATTGTGTTCAATATAGTTTATGCAAGCATATATTTGATAGTGAACAAATTTATTAAGGAGAATAATAATGTCAAACGATTATAGAAATTTTTTTGAGGAACAGCGCAAATATTACGACAATTTGGATGCGCAAAAAAAAGCGGTAAAAAATGACAAACAGCAACCGTCAGAGCAACAGAAAACTGCTGAAAGTCCAAAAAAGATGCTTGACGGAAAAGAGTTTATGGAAAGCAACGAATACAAGCAATCCAGCCAGACTTTTAAGGATTTAGCTGATTATTACAACAAAAACGGAGAGGATAAACTGGTTTCGGATATTTTTACGTCGGTAAAGGCGCAAAAGACAAACGGTTCGCTTACAAATGAGCAAATATTGCAATTCTCTAAATCCTTAATGCCTATGCTTAACGCTCAACAAAAGGAAAAACTGTCAGAACTTGTGAATAGATTATTGGATACATAAGTAAATCTTTGTTAGGCACAAAAAAATCAGAGAGAATGTGTTAGGTACAAAGGGATTTTATGAATTATAAAATCAATACGCACACCTGATAGACAAATCACAAATTAGAGTTCGATAGATTACTATCGGGCTCTTTTGTATGCAAAAATGGTATTGTGCTTACCATTTGACCTATCTCAAAATGCCAATTTGTTAGCATTAACCATTAAATATGACAACCTCTTTATAAGAAATAAAAGAAATGAAAAATAATTTTTATGCTATAATAAGATAAAAGATTTTTTTCTTTTTATATTAAAAGCAACTATGGATTGACACATTTCAACCCTATGATTGGTTGTATGCAACCTGAATAATTGCTATAATTTAAGTACAATAAAAGGAGGTACTAATTATGATTTTTGCTGATAAGTTAATTAGATTACGCAAGAAGTATGGTTGGTCGCAAGAAGAACTTGCAGATAAAATGAATGTATCAAGACAAGCAGTATCAAAATGGGAAGCAACACAAAATATACCGGACTTACAAAAAATATTGCAATTAAGTCAATTATTCGGTGTTACTACTGACTATCTTTTAAAAGATGAAATTGAAGACGAAGAATTTATTGAAGATGAAAATAATAATACTTCAGTTCGTAAGGTTACTTTGTCAGAAGCCAATGAATATATCGAACACAGAAAATGGGCATCAAAAATGATGGCTATTGCAACATTTTTATGTATTATATCAATAATTCCGTTGTTTATCTTTACCGCCATCAGAGTATTTAATGTTTCCGAAGTAGTGTCGGTCATCATAGGGATTACTTCTCTTGTGTTAATAATTGCATCAGCAGTTACGATATTTATCTATTGTGGTTTTAGAAATAAACCTTATGAATTTTTAGATGAAATACCTTTTGAAACAGAATATGGCGTGAAAGGAATTATCAAAGAGAAACAGAAACAATATCAAAACAAATATATGATAGCAAATATCGTAGGCACATTTTTATGTATTATCTCAATAATACCGCTTTTCTTTATGGGTTTTGTAGAAAACGAAATAATTAAAGTTGTCTTGTTGTGTACAATGTTTTTTATGGTTGCCGTAGGAGTGTACTTATTTGTTTGTGTAGGTGTAAAATGGGCAAGTATGCAAAGACTTTTAAAAGAAGGCGAGTTTAACAAAAAAAATAAGAGCAAAATAAAAGAAGCTATTTCAACGGTGTATTGGATTGTTGCTGTGGCAATTTTCCTTACTGTTAGCTTTATAGGAAACGGTTGGAATAAGTCTTGGATAATAATGGTTATTGCCGGTGTTCTTTATGGCGGTGTAAGTACAGTTTTGAATGTAATTGACATAAAAAAATAAGGGGTACAATTTTTTAGCGCCTTATGGCTTTATTATGAGTTGACTTTAAAAAATATTTTATATCAACATCGAAAAAAGGCATAGCCCTTTATGATTATGCCTTTAATTATACACTAATACTCCGTTTTTTTTATTTGATATCGATTAAAACATAGAATAAACAAGAACAAAGCTTTATTATATTTTCTGTGTATTTTAAGCCGCTAAAACGGTTTTTGCGCGCAATATTAATGCTGTCCTATCCCTTGTATCAACAATATTTTGTAACGAAGGGGTGTAGCCTATACCGTGAATATTGTTGCCGTTAGGCGTATAATATTTAGCCACAGTGTAATAAATCCCGTAATTGTAAGTTAAAAGCTTTGTTTTGCCTTGAAAGTCTGTATGCATAAATTTGCCGGTATAATTGAGCGGATAACAAGTCTGCGCTATTCCTTTGCCGTAGGTCGTACTTCCTACATGAGTGCAGGTATTATAATCGAGCATACAACCGAGCAAAAGTTCGCTGGCGCTGGCGCTGTTTTTGTCCGTTAAAACCACTATCTGCGCTTTTGTTGCGGCGGCAGTTTCATCAAAATATTGGCTGAAAACGCTTTGCGTTTCGTACACGCCCTGAACAACATCGTTTTGTCCCTTTAAAGTTGTTACTAAATATTCTTTACGGTTGGCTTGAGAAAAATCATAAATAAGGAAAGAAGCAATTTGCTGCGCTTGTTCGATATCGCCGCCGGGGTTGGCTGTTAAATCAAGGATAAGTTTGCCGCTTCCCGAATATTGGGTTTTAAACAGCGTCATAGCTGTTTTAAATTGGTCATAAGAAGAAGTCGTTATTTTGTAATCATCGCCTATTTTAGTGCCTATTTTATCAAAACTGTTGAGCTTGATATAGCCTATATCTGTGCCGTCTAAAGCACCTAATTGTAATTTATTTAAAATATCCGTGTCAGTTATATCGGTTTTGTTTTGACCAAAATAATAGTCAACAAAATTATCTTCGTAACTGATTTTTGTAACCGAAACTTCAAGCACATTAGGACTGCCGCTGTCCATCATAATGGTGTCTAAACCTCTTATCACTATAAATTGAACACTCGTATCTATATCACCGCTTAAAATATCGCTTATGGCAGTTGGTGACGCCGTCCTTAAATCTACGGCATTATAGCCAGTTCTGTTTATCAAAACCACAACATCGCCTACCATAAGTCCGCTTTTATATGCGCCGCTGCC
Organism: uncultured Clostridia bacterium; assembly: GCA_937915515.1. Classification (GTDB taxonomy): domain Bacteria; phylum Bacillota; class Clostridia; order Christensenellales; family CAG-314; genus SFEB01. Next base: position 2,389 of record CALGIK010000136.1, on the reverse strand, counting down.
GTAAGAGATATGTCTTATATAATACCCTATTGATGTATCTAAAAAGGAGATACCGTAAGTCGGCTGGGTTTTTACAGTGGGAAAAAGAGTTTCGTACATTTGGGCGGGACTTAACAAAAAGCCGTAATTGTCTATTGTTTGCAGCATTGACGTGGCGGCATTTACTATCATTTCGTCAACGATAGCGTCCCATGTTTCCTTATCGTAATAAATACTGTGTTTTTCAACATCTTGCAGTACTGTATCTAAAATTGACGTTTTTGTCCTCGTAAAGGAATTGGCAAGCATCCCCAAAAAAAATGACACCAAAATAATGCAGATTATTAAGACTGTCCTTACTGTTTTAATTGACCTGTCGTTTCTTGGAGGGGTGCTGTAATACTGCGCATTTGCATTTAAATTGCCGTATTGATAATTGTTTTGATTGTTTTGGTTTTGCTTAGTATATTCGTCGTCATAAAAATTGCTCATTTTTGTCTCTCCTTGTTAATAATCCACTTTGTTGAATTTATATATTTTGCCCAAAGCTTGCTCTTTCTTATCGCATAAAAGCAGAGTTGTTATGCCTTCCTGTTGGTTTTGTAAAATCCTTTGGTCTATAATAACATCCATCTGATTGTCAATGCCTCTTATGTTGTCAAAAATTGCTACATCCACAGGACGCACAAAGGCTCTGGCGATTGCCAAACATAACTGTTGATAAGTTGATAAAGACGCTACTTTTAATTTTGCGCTATTAATTAAAGCGTATTCCGTCAAAGCTTTTTGTGTAAGATTTTTTACGGTGTTTTTATCATAGTTACGGCAAATCAAGCCGAAAGCGATATTTTTTTCGACGGTTTTTTTTGTGTACAATAGAGGTAAAGTTATATACGCAATATTTCGGTCACGCTGGCTTATCTGATTGATAGATTTACCCTCCATTTCAATTTTTCCACTGCTTAACTGAGTGATGCCCATAAGTATTTTAGCAAAACTTGTTTTGCCGCCTTGCGCGCCAAAAATCAAACTTACTGTTTCGCCTTTTTGAGCCGTAAAAGAAATATCGGAAAAAGCGTCAAAATCGTCATAAGGATATCTTTTGGCTGCCCCTTCAACAATTAAAAAATTCATAGCTTTAATTCGTCTAAAGTCAAATCAAAGGCGGCTGCAAAATGTTCCAAAAAGAAGTTGACTTCGGGGCTTTTATATGCGGTGAGTTGATTAAAAATGCTCTCTTTTGCATTTTTAAATTCGGAATTTCCAAATTTAAGTTCCTCCGTACATTTGAGGTAAGCGCAAAGCTTATCGGCATATTTGACAAAGTTGTGACAATTTGTTTCATCAAAAACATCTGTATAATCCGCCTGCATTTTTTTAGGAAGCAAACCTATTAAACGAAGTTTAGCCAACTCTTCTATCTTTTTGTAATCGGTTGTTATTTCGTTGTTGAGATATTTTATGGGGGTGGGCAAATCACCTGTCATTATTTCGCCGGCATCATGGAAAAGCGCTTTAACTGCAATTTTATCGGCATTAAGGTTATTGCCAAAATAATTATTTGATATCAGAGTAAGCGCATGCGCAACAACAGCCACCATGTAGGAATGTTCGGTCAGATTTTCCCTTTCGGTGTTGCGCATGAGTCCCCAACGGTTTATGTACTTCATTCTGTTTATAAAAGCAAAAAAACTTTCCATAATAATCTTTTTTATTTTATCACATAAAAAACTTTTTTACTCTGTTTTGTCGACAATTTATTACCGTATTTATTATTTTTTAAAATTATGGCGAATAATGTTGACAATTAATATCTTTAGTGTTAATTTATAATCAAATAAATTTAACCGCATATTGGGGGTGCCGTAAGGCTGAGATTATACCCTTTGAACCTGGTCAAGATAATGCTTGCGTAGGAAATAATTTTTTTGGTGTTTTCCAAAATTATGCCCCGCAAAGTATGCGGGGTTTTTTGGAGGAAAATATGTTATCTTTATTAGCTTTTTTTGAAGCTTCGGAAGAAGCAACAAAAACCGTAACCTTTATTTCGGTTGGCGTAGTCGTATTGCTGCTGCTTATCATTTTGGCTTTTTCGTTTAAACAGAAAAAACTTGATACGTTAAGCATTGCTTTTGCCGGCGTATGTATTGCTTTGTCTTTTGCGTTGTCTTACATTAAAATTCCGTTGGGACTTTTGGGCGGCAGCGTAACCTTGGCAAGCTTAGTGCCGCTGATTATTTACGCTTATGTTTACGGACCTCTTAAAGGTCTTTTGGCAGGATTAATCTACGGCTTGTTGCAGTTTATACAGTCGCCCTATATTTTAACGCCTTTGACCTTCTTTTTGGATTATGTTTTTGCCTTTATCGGCATAGTTTTTGTAGGCATAGCAAAATACGTGTTTAAAAAC
>CALGIK010000135.1 GCA_937915515.1 uncultured Clostridia bacterium | reverse complement strand
TAGGCAATCTCATTTTTGTGCAGCTTCGTGACAGAACGGGTATTGTTCAGATAGTCTTTGACAAAACGACAACACAGTCGACTATATTTGAAAAAGCGCTTAAAATACGTCAGGAATATGTTTTGGCAGTTATCGGAAGGGTGAGAAAACGTGAAGGCGACAACGCTAATTCTAATATGGACACAGGCGAAATCGAAATCGAAGCCGACGAATTAAAAATACTTTCAGAGGCTAGTACGCCGCCTTTTGTTATCGGCGATACAACGGCTAATGAAACTTTACGTTTAAAATACCGTTATTTAGATTTACGCAGAAGCGAATTGCAGCAAAAACTAATGATACGCAGCAACATATGCCAAATTGTACGAAAATATTTGACACAAAACGGTTTTGCCGAAATCGAAACGCCTATACTGGGTAAATCAACGCCCGAAGGCGCGCGTGACTATCTTGTGCCAAGCCGTGTGCATCCAAACAAGTTTTACGCATTGCCTCAGTCTCCCCAATTATATAAGCAATTGCTTATGATAGCTGGCTTAGACAGGTATTTTCAGATTGCACGCTGTTTTAGGGACGAGGATTTAAGAGCAAACCGTCAGCCCGAATTTACACAGGTAGACTTAGAAATGTCTTTTTTAGACAGGGAAGAGGATATTATTTCCCTTTTGGAAGGCTTGCTGCTACAAATATTTAAGGAAATTAAAGGGATAGATTTAGAATTACCTTTAATGCGCTTGTCCTATGACGAGGCTATAAAAACATATGGTTCTGACGCTCCCGATATTCGTTTTGATTTAAAAATAAACGACATAACCGAAATAGTCAAAGACGGGGGTTTTGTTGCCTTTGACAATTGCATAAACGACGGCGGCAAGGTTAGAGCTGTTTGCTTAAAAGGCTTAAACGCAAATTTAAGCCGAAAGGAATTGGACAAGCTTGTTGAGCTTGTAAAAACATACAGAGCAAAAGGACTGTATTGGTACGGAAAAAGCAGCGAAGGAGTTAAAAGCAGTTTTGCTTCAAAAATCAGTCAAAATACGCTTGAAGCTCTAGATAAAAAATTTGATTTAAATGTAGGCGATATGCTTTTTATTGTTGCCGACGAAAACGATTTTATCGTATGTTCAGCTTTAGGAGCTTTGCGTAAGGAGCTTGCCAGCCGCTTTGACCTCATAAAAAAGGGCGAGTATAAACTTTTGTGGGTGGTGGACTTTCCTTTATTCGAGTACAGTCAAGAGGACAACCGTATTGTTGCTATGCATCATCCTTTTACCAGCCCTAAAGATGAAGACCTACAGTTTATGAAAACAGAGCCGCTTAAAGTCAGAGCAAAAGCTTACGATATAGTTATAAACGGACAGGAAGCAGGCGGCGGCAGTTTGCGTATTTACAAGCAGGAAATTCAAAAGCTTATGTTTGAAACTTTAGGATACAGTGACGAGGATATTATTGAAAAGTTTGGCTATTTTGTAGAAGCGTTTAGTTACGGCACACCGCCGCACGGAGGACTTGCTTTAGGTCTTGATAGGTTGGTTATGCTTTTAACCGATACGGATAATATAAAGGATGTTATCGCTTTCCCCAAGATGCAAAATGCAAATTGTATGATGTCGGATGCACCCAATTTTGTAGAGGAAAAACAACTTAAAGAGCTTAATATACTTTGCACACAAAAAGAAGAAAAATGACGGAAAAAGGTAAAATAATTAAGATAAATAACAATCAGGCGACAGTGCGTATAGACCGAAAATTCGCTTGCAGCAGTTGCGGCGTATGCGCTTTTAAGCCAAGCGATTTATATATGGATATTACGATTGATAATACTTTAAACGCTAAAAACGGCGATACTGTTGAAGTGGATATAACAAGCGGAAGCATTGCTAAAATGAGCATAACGGCTTATCTTTTACCTTTGGTTTTTGCCGTTTTGCTTTTGGTTGTCGGCGTAATAAGCGCTTTTCCCGAATGGGCAAGCATATCGCTGTTTTTTGGCGGTTTGGTTATCGGATTTTTTTTAGTGGCAACAATCGATAGGCTTGTATATCGAAAAAAAGAAAATATGCCAAAAATGGTAAATATAGTGACAGAGGATTACTCGTCAAAAGAAAAGGAGATTAACAATGAATGAAGTTAAAGAATTAAAAAGCAGCACGTTTGATGCTTATATTGCGGAAGGAGTAGCCGTAATAGATTTTTGGGCGCCTTGGTGCGGACCGTGCAGGGCAATTGCGCCGACAGTGGAGCAAGTTGCCGCTAACCTAAAAAATGTTAAATTCGGCAAAATAAACGTCGATGACGAAAATTTATTGGCGGCAAAGTACGGCGTAAACTCCATACCCAATATATGTGTTTTTAAGAACGGCAAATTAGTGGACCGTTCCGTAGGCTTTGTGCCGCAATCGAATTTGGAAAATCTTATTAAAAAATATATTTAACGGAGAAGAAATATGATTGACTTAAAAACCATCAAAGCAACTGACCCTGCAATTTACGACATTTATAAAGAGGAATTAAACAGGCAGCAAGTTAACATTGAGTTAATTGCAAGCGAAAATTTTGTTTCGCCTGCTGTTATGGCGGCAATGGGCAGTCATCTGACCAACAAATATGCCGAAGGCTATCCCGGAAAAAGATATTACGGCGGTTGCTACGCCGTTGATAAGGCGGAAGAGTTGGCTCGTGAGCGTGCATGTAAGCTTTTTAACGCCGACCACGCCAACGTTCAGCCTCATAGCGGAGCAAGCGCAAATTTAGCCGCTTTTATGGCGTTTTTGCAGCCGGGCGACACCGTTTTGGGAATGAATCTTTCGCATGGAGGACATCTTTCGCACGGCAGTCCCGTTAACATAAGCGGTAAATATTTTAATGTTGTGCCTTATTGCGTAAGCGAAAAAGACTGCCGTATTGATTATGATAATGTCAGAAAAACAGCTTTGGAATGCAAGCCCAAACTGATTATTGCTGGCGCCAGCGCATATCCGCGCAGTATCGATTTTAAAAAGTTTAGGGAAATAGCCGACGAAGTGGGCGCAATTTTAATGGTGGACATGGCGCACATTGCCGGTCTTGTTGCGGCAGACTTACACATGAGTCCTATTCCTTATGCCGACGTTGTTACAACAACAACTCACAAAACTTTACGCGGACCACGCGGCGGTATGATTTTATGCAAAGAGCAATGGGCTAAAAAAATCGACAGCGCAGTTTTCCCCGGCACACAGGGCGGCCCGTTGATGCACATAATAGCGGCAAAAGCAGTATGCTTTGCAGAAGCATTAAAACCGGAATTTGCGCAATATCAAAAACAAATAATAATAAACGCAAAAACTTTAGCCGATACGTTGATTAAAAACGGTATCAAACTTGTAAGCGGCGGCACAGACAATCACCTTATGTTGGTTGATTTATCCGATGAAGGCATAAGCGGCAGAGATGTGGAAAAATTGCTTGACGAAGTACATATTACCGTCAACAAAAACGGAATACCTTTTGACAAACAAAGTCCCTTTGTTACAAGCGGTATCCGTATAGGAACTCCCAGCGTGACGACACGCGGTATGAAGGAAGCCGAAATGGTAATTATAGGCGAATTGATTGCCGACGTGATTAAGCACAGGGAAGAAGCATTAAATAGAAGCAGCCAAAAAGTTTTGGAACTGACAAAACGTTTTCCGCTTTATGTAAACGACATTATCGATTAATAAAATTTGATGCAAAATAATTTATTGATTAATCAAAAAAGGGTTGTCTATCATGGCAACCCTTTCGATATTTGAAGAATTAATTTTTTAAATTTCATCGGCTTTTATTTTTTTAGAAATTCTATCAGATGACGTTTTTTTTCGTTCGATAAATTGTTGATAAGGTTAAACAGTTCTTGCTGGCTGTCATATTCGTAGGGATTTTCGCTAAAAAATTTTTCTTCGCTGAATTGACAAATTTTTAAAATTTCCAGCAGCTTTTCTACCGAAAGGGTAATATTGCCGCTTTCAATTTTAGCAACATACTGAGAACTCATACCCATTTTTAAGCTTAATTCGCGAGCGGATAAACGCGCTTTGTTTCTGGCGTAACCTATACGCAGCAATATATCTTTTATATTCATTATTCTCTACCCTGATTATTATATCAATAAGGCAGTATTTCGTCAGCTGTTTTTACGAATTTTTTAACGATTGTGACAAATTAATAAAACTTAACAAAACTGCAAAAAATATATTGACTATATTTATTGAGAGTGCTATATTATTCCCAGTAAATAAATAGGAATATTTTAAGAGAGAAGTTATATGAAAATGTCCACAAGAGCGAGATACGGACTTTTAGCCTGTATAAAACTTGCCGAAGAGTACGAAAACGATTATATAAGTACAGTCGAATTGTCAAAAACGACAGGCGTAAGCGATGGTTACTTAGAGCAAATTATCGCAAAACTTAAAAAAGAAGATATTGTTTTGAGTCAGCGGGGCGCTACAGGCGGTTACAAGCTTTCGGATAAACCCAGCAAAATTTCCGTCGGCAGAGTTTTAAGAGCCGTTGAGGACAATCTTGAAATTGTCGAATGTATAAGCAATAAATGCGACAGTCAAAGCACCTGCGCCGGCAGGAGTTTA
>CALGIK010000134.1 GCA_937915515.1 uncultured Clostridia bacterium | reverse complement strand
ACGGCGAAACAGGACAGGTTTGCCAAATCTGGATGCAATATCTATTAATAAAAAAATATTTGGAGAACCTCACCGACGAGACTACGCTTGTTGTTATGAGCGGACACCCTTTGGGGCTTTTTAAAAGCAGTGTTAATGCTCCCCGTGTCATTATTACCAATGCGCTTATGATAGGCATGTTTGACAATCAGCAAAACTGGCACAGAGCAATGGCTTTAGGCGTAGCAAATTACGGTCAAATGACGGCAGGCGGCTGGATGTATATTGGACCTCAGGGCATAGTTCATGGCACCTATAACACAATTTTAAACGCCGCAAGGCTTAAATTAGGTTTAAAAAACGAGGACGACTTGTCGGGCACTTTGTTTGTCAGCAGCGGTTTGGGCGGTATGAGCGGCGCACAGGGTAAAGCGGTTGAAATACTTAACGGCGTCGGTATAATCGCCGAAGTGGACGAAAGCCGTATTACTACCCGTTTAAATCAAGGATGGATAAGTGAAATAGCTAAAAGCGAGAAGGAAGCGTTTGCGCTTGCTGATAAATATAAAAAAGAACGTGTAGGAAAAGCAATAGCATATCACGGAAATATTGTTGATTTGCTTAATTACGCTGTCAAAAATAATATTCATATTGATTTATTATCAGATCAAACAAGCTGTCACGCCGTATATGACGGAGGTTATTGTCCGCAAGGATTAACCTATTCTGAGCGCACGCAGCTGCTCGACAGTGATAAAACAAAATTTAAAGAACTGGTTGACAAAACTTTGTCTGTTCATTTTGAAGCTATAAAAGCACTGCACGAAAAAGGCACTTACTTTTTTGATTACGGCAACAGCTTTATGAAAGCTGTTTTTGACGCAGGAGTAACGGAAATTTGCGCTAACGGCAAAAACGAAACCGAAGGATTTATTTTCCCCAGTTACGTTGAAGATATTTTAGGGCCTGTTTGCTTTGATTACGGATACGGACCCTTCCGTTGGGTGTGTTTGTCGGGAAAATCAGAAGACTTAAAACTTACCGACCAAATTGCATTAAGTTTAATTGACCGCAGCAGACGTTTTCAGGACAACGACAATTATGTATGGTTGGCTAACGCCGAAAAAAACCATTTGGTTGTAGGCACAAAGGCACGCATACTTTATCAGGACGCTTTGGGGCGCAAGGATATTGCTCTGGCTTTTAACAAATTGGTAAGAGAAAATAAATGCGGACCTATTATGTTAGGACGTGACCACCATGACACAGGCGGTACGGACGCTCCCTTTAGAGAGACAAGCAACATTAAAGACGGCAGCAACATTATGGCAGATATGGCTACTCAAATTTATGCAGGCAATGCAGCAAGAGGCATGAGCTTGATAGCGCTGCATAACGGCGGGGGTACGGGTATAGGACGTGCTATCAACGGAGGTTACGGCTTGGTGCTTGACGGAAGCGACAGAGTTGACGAGATAATTAAAAGCGCCGTTACTTGGGACGTTATGGGCGGAGTGGCACGCCGCAGCTGGGCTCGTAACAAAAACGCTATGGAAACAAGCATCGAATACAACAAAACACAGGGGAAAGAGAATCACCTTACTTTACCTTATTTAGCCGATAAGGAAAAAGTTGCCAAACTCGTAGCAGACAGTTATAATAAGAATATTAACAGCTAAAACAAACAAATCTTACTCAGAGAGTATTAAAACATTACAAATATAAGGAGACAAAAAAATGGCATATGACAAGATAATGGAGTGCGTACCTAATTTTAGCGAAGGGCGCGACCAAAACAAAATAGAACAAATTGTTGAATGTTTTAGGGGTAAAGAGGGCGTAAAATTATTGGATTATTCTTCAAATCCCGACCACAACCGCACAGTTGTTACGGTAGCAGGAGAGCCTGAGCCTTTAGCCGAAGCAGTACTGCAAGCAGTTGGCAAAGCACAGCAATTGATAGATTTAAATCAACATAAAGGAGAACATCCCCGTATGGGAGCAACGGATGTTGTGCCCTTTATACCAATAAAAAACGTCACCGAACAAGAGGCTGTCGATTTATCCAAATACGTTGGCGAAGAAATGTGGAAGCGTTTTAACATACCTGTTTTTCTTTACGAAAAATCTGCCTCTGCCCCTAACCGCCAAAATTTAGCCGATATCAGAAAAGGTCAGTTTGAAGGCATGAAAGAAAAAATGCTTTTGCCCGAATGGACACCTGATTTCGGCGAAAACCATCCTCATACAACAGCCGGCGTGACGGCTGTAGGCTGCCGCATGTTTTTGGTTGCCTTTAACGTCAATCTTGACACGCCCGACGTCGAATTAGCAAGTAAAATAGCCAAGCGTGTACGCTTTATCGGCGGAGGTTTGCGTTTTGTAAAGGCACTGGGCATTATGCTTGACGAGCGTAACATTGCGCAGGTATCTATGAACCTTACCGATTATACAAAAACGCCTGTTTATATGGCTATGGAAATGGTACGTATGGAAGCAAAGCGTTTTGGGGTAAACGTAATAGGAAGTGAGATTATCGGTCTGGTGCCGCAGCAAGCGCTGATTGACTGTGCGGAGTACTACTTGCAGATAGAAGACCTTAAGCATAATCAGATTTTGGAAAATAATATATGAAAAAATTACTGCTAAAAAACATAAATCAGCTTGCTACATTTAAAGGCAAAAAAGCAAAACACGGCAAAGAAATGAGTGATATTTACTTGCTTAACGATTGCTGTGTTTTAATCGAAGACGAAAAAATCGCCGATATTTTCCCTTCTCAAAAACTTGCTCTTTATGCCGATAAAGATGTGGAAATAGTGGATTGCAGCGGCAAATTGGTTACTGCCGGTTACGTTGATTGCCATACGCATTTTGTTTTTGCAGGTGACCGCTCCGATGAGTTTAATATGCGCCTCAACGGCATACCCTATATGGAAATTATGGCAAAGGGCGGCGGTATCGTTAAAACCGTTGATGCGACACGCAAGGCAAGCGAAGAAACGCTGATAAAATTAAGTTTAAGCCGTATAAAAAAAGCGCTTAGTTACGGCGTGACTACTTTAGAAGCCAAAAGCGGCTACGGTTTGGACACAGAAACAGAGCTAAAACAATTAAGGGTTGCGAATAAATTAAACAACCTTCAGCCTGTAGAAGTTGTGTCTACTTTTATGGGAGCACATGCTGTACCCAAGGATTTTTCTTCCGAAAAATATATAAATTATTTAATTGACGAAATGCTGCCCGCTGTTACAAAGGAAAATTTAGCCGACTTTTGCGACTGTTTTTGCGAAAAGGGTGTTTTTGATGCCGCTCAATGCAAAAAGATATTGACGGCTGCAAAACTATACGGCTTAAAACCAAAAATTCATGCTGAAGAAATTAACAGAATCGGCGGAGCGGATTTGGCGTGCGAATTAGGCGCAATTTCTTGCGAGCATTTGCTTAAAATTACCGATAAAGATATAAATCGATTAGGCAAGAGCGAAACAATAGGCGTTATTTTGCCGGCAACGGCTTTTTCGCTTAAAGAAAATTACGCCCCCGCGCGAAAGATGATTGATGCCGATTGCGCGTTAGCCGTAGCAAGCGATTTTAATCCGGGCAGCTGCAATACTCAAAGCATTCCGCTTATAATTGCTCTGTCAAATATTTACTGCAATATGACAATTGCCGAAACGCTGTGCGCTTTAACAATCAACGCAGCCTGTGCAATTGACAGAGGCGGTAGCAGAGGCACTGTTGAAGTAGGCAAAAACGCAGACCTAATTATCCACAATTTAAGCAGCTTAAACGAATTAAATTATAATTTTGCCACAAACTCCGTCGAAAAAGTGATAAAAAAGGGCAAAGTGGTTTTTGAAAAAGATTATTAAAAAAAGATAACAAGACAGGAGAAAAAATAATGCTTTACGAATTAACAGTAAAAGAATTTATCTTAACTACGGCAAGCAAAGCACCCGTACCGGGCGGCGGCAGTGTGTCGGCTTTATGCGGAAGTCTGTCTGCGGCATTGGCAAAAATGGTGGCAGAACTTACTGTCGGCAAAAAAAATTACGAAGCGGTAAACGATAAAATGCAGGAAGTAATAGAAAAAATGCCCGCTTACCAAATCGAATTAATGGAAGCCATACAAGAAGACAGCAATAGCTTTGACACTGTTATGGCGGCGTTTAAATTGCCCAAAGATACCGAAGAGCAAAAAGCAATACGCCGTGACGCTATTGTTAATGCAACAAAATCAGCGGCAGAGATACCTTTAAAAACTGCGCAAAAGGTTGCCGAAACCTTTGATACTCTCGCTTTTGTGACTCAAAACGGCAATAAAAACGCAATGAGTGATATAGCCGTTGCTACAATGCTTGCCCGCACGGCAATTTTTGGCGCTTTATATAATGTAAAGATTAACCTTTTGGGACTGCCCGACGACGACTATAAAATCAAAACGCAAAAAGAAGTAGAACGTTTGCATGATTTAGCGCAAAATAAGGAAAGCGAAATTTTATCTAAAATTATATTATAACGTGCTAATTTAAATAACAGTAACTCCCGTTTCTTGCGGGAGTTACTGTTATAAAATGAAATGTCTTTGTTTTTTCAATAATTTTATTCAGGTATTATGTATTTAAAAATCGATTTTGTCTTTAAAGATAAGCGGCACTCTCTTGATGCGCGCTACTTCTTCCATAGCTTCTTTCATTTTTATTATCTGTTTGTTGCTCATCTTTTTATATTCGGGATAACTCCATTCTGCCATTTTATAATAAAAGGAATAATTTATATTGTCGTCATCTACGCCTAAATATTCTATCATCAGCTTGCCTTCGTCACGGTAAATTAAACTTATATCGCAGCCTGGCAGTTTGTCACCGTATAAGATAACATCTGCTTTTCCGTCTGACAATAACTCATAAAAACAAGCGTCTTCCGCTTCGGTGTAATCCGTTTTTTTGCTCAAATTATCTTTGTTTACATGCCAAAAATCTTTATCAAAATACATATTTGATCTGTAAACTTTTGGATCTGTTTCCGTTTTGGTGTTTTTTGTAAATTTATACATTAATTCTTTTGCATTTTTACCGTTAAGCAATTTTTCCAATTTGGATAAAAAAGGCAAAATAAACATAAATATTGCACATAAGGCGGTCAGTAACGCCATAATAATGTATTGTTTTTTGTTACTTTCGTTGTACTCAGAAACGCTTAAAATTATGCCCGCATGGCTTTCCAAATATACTACATCATTTTCCTCTACAATACCGATTTTCATCCAGTCATCTCTCTTTAGTTCCTCAAAAAGATGTGATAATTCGATATCTTCATTTATTATGTATTTTTTACTGTCTTCAGTATATATCACATTTGTTTCAGTATCGACAACCAATACGTTTGTTTCGATGTATGTAATATCCTCTTCTTTGATCGGTTTACTCCAAACAATAAATACAATTGTTCCTGCCAAAAAGAATAAACCCCCTATAAAACAAGCCAATTTCGTAATAATAACTTTGTTTATTAATTTTCCTTATTTTCTTCCTTTGATTTTGTTGCCTCAATTATTTTTGAAGCGCATTTTTCGATTATAGTATTGTTGTCGTCATCTTTTTTTAAATATTCGGCATATTTATATACTTTTTTTTCGCCTTGCTCAATCAATCTTACACACATACAATCAAGGTAAAAATCAATTGCAACGGTATCGCCATTTGTCCTTGCT
>CALGIK010000133.1 GCA_937915515.1 uncultured Clostridia bacterium | reverse complement strand
GCTAATGCTTACGCTTCCCGCTGCATCAATTTGCGATGCTTTTATAATTTGCGCCAAAACATTAAATATGTCGCACTTTTTATTAAAATTTATTATCTTTTGCTGCGCATCAAGATTATAATGTGTGCTTATTTGCGATTTTATTGCGTTTATAGCAGCCTTTGCAAATGAAAAATCGCTTGTCCCTACTATGTTTACTGTTTTTTGCGCATGATTAACAACTACGCCTTTAAACAGTACAGATACGTCTATCAATACCGTTTTGTCCATTGACTGACGCTGCGGTATCCAATTTGTAACAGGCTTATTGTCAATCAGATATTTATATGTCAAATCAAAGTTTTGGTACTTTTGCGCAAGCAAAAGGTCAGAAAAAACACTGTCGGGTATGCTGTCTAAAGCAAAAACAAGAGCATCATCAAAAACTGCCTGCGTTTTTGAGTCAGAATTGTCAGTTAGCTTAAACTCTGAGGCAGTTTGATCCAAAGTTGTATTTATTAAATACGACGAAGTCAGATAAGAGGCAGAATAATATGCGTTTGGCGCTTTTATATAAATTGTTTTAGGAGAGGCTGGTAAGGAATATATACTGCCGCCTTCTCCTTCAAAAGCAAACAATCCACCGAAGGAATGTTTAATTGTTAAATCGCCTTTAAGCGTCAACGTCGAAAAAAGCAGGTTTATATATCCCGGCATAAACAAAGTATAATCACTGTCAATGGTGACGTTGTCTATAAACCAAATATTACAAAAACCATCTGATTTGTTGGTGACTTTTTGATTGTTTTGATAGTGACTTTGGTCATTTATTACCTTTAAATCAAAAAACGAGGCTATGTATTTGTTAGAGATAGTTTTAACATTGCCGTCCTTTATTTCGGCGGATTTTACCGCTACTATACTTACGTCGCTTGCTGAAGTGGGGGTAAAGGTAAATTGAGCAACACTTTCACCTACTCCTATTTGCATATTAAAGATGTAACAAAAAGAGCCGTCAGATAAGTCTATTTTTTTGTAGGGGGTTTGAGTGAGCGTATTTTGTGTAAATACAAGTAAATCTACGGATACTGTTTCGACCAAAGTCAAATTGTCGTGTGTTTTATGTATTGTTACGACAGTTGCTCCGCTTACAGATAG
>CALGIK010000132.1 GCA_937915515.1 uncultured Clostridia bacterium | reverse complement strand
GATGATTTAATAATATTAAGGTAAGGATAGGATTAGGAAGAGGAAACAGTAAGCATAACCGAAATTTATGTGGATAACTGGGTTTTACGGCACGGGAAACGAGAGGTTTTTGTGGAAAACCTCTTTTCTTAATTTTTAAAAACGCTATTCTATCCTGTAAATATGCGTTTTAAGCCTGCAATTTTGGTGTTTTATGTGGAATTTTGAAATATTGTATGCCAATGCCAATAAATTTACTTCGGTACTTACGTTTTTCATTCCGCGCATCAGAAATTTTCGAAACCCGAAGTTCTCCTTTATTACGGCGAATACTCCCTCCGCTTGTATAGAGCGATTCAGCATAAGCTCTTTGCCTTTAGCAGATATGACATTGCTATAAGACTTTTCGCGCAATTCATTAAACACCTTGCTGACTTCTATCTGTTTATCTCTTTTGGATTTTGTGCATCGCTCTTTGAAGGGACAATCCTTACAGCTTTCGCAAACGTATGTAGTTATATTTTGCAAATACTCTGTGGCGGACTTTCTTTGCCGGTTATACGCCGGCAGCAGCTTTTTGCCGTTATGGCATATGTAAACGTCGTTTGCGCTGTCGTAATTCATATTTTCTCTTTTACCAATCTGCCTTTTATATGCTTTTGTCTTGCGTGTTTCGTAGTTTTGCGGCTTAATGTAGAATTCGTAGTCGTTTTCTTGTAAGAAAGCATACGCTTCTTCGCTTTCGTATCCCGAGTCGGCAACAATATTTTTGAAGGGCTTTTCGAGTGTTTTCAAAAAAGGAACAAGGCTGTTAACGTCGTTTCTGTCGCTGCATACGGTGTTTCCGACAATATATCCGCTGTTGACCGCCATTTGAACGTTGTAACCGGGCTTTAACTGTCCGTTACGCATATGGTCTTCCTTCATATGCATAAAGGTTGCATCCTTATCCGTCTTCGAAAAGCTTCTTCTGTCTTTAAAAACAGCGTCATAAGCGTTGTATTTTCGTTGTTTCTCCAGCAATTCGAGGCAAACGTCTATGTCTTTCTGCAATGCCGTTTTATGCTTACCCTTGCCGAAAACTTTTTTAATACCGTTAAATTGCATAAGCTGTTCCAAAAAAGGCAGTAGGTCTTCCAACGTTTTTGTCGCTGTCTGTCTGTCGAATTTCACTTCCGCCCCATAACGAAAGCTTATATGCTTAGCGAAAGCCTCAATTTTAGCAAAAAGCTTTTCTCTCAGCTTGTCGTTGGTTCCTTTCCAAACAAAAGAATATCTGTTTGCGTTGGCTTCTATCTTGGTGCCGTCAATAAAGACATTTTCAAAATCTATCTCGTCTTTCTCTGCCAATATCTTTGTAACCTGATTGAAAACATCGCCTATTTCCTTCGAGAAATTCTGTCTGAAACGTGCTATGGTATTATGGTCGGGTGCAGCTTCTCCGTTAAGAAGCCACATAAAGTTTATGTCACGGCGGCATAACGTTTCTATACGCCTTGAGGAATAGATATTATTCATATACCCGTAAATTAAAAGCTTGAGCATAGTCCTGACAGACCGTTTTGTATTTCGCCCGACAACAAACCCCCTTACACTTACGTTGTCTACAATTTGGCTCAGCAATCTGACAGAATCGTCTTCGGAAATTAAAATTCCTAAATTTAACGGTAAAATTACTTGCTCAAAAGCTTGAAAACTATTATAATTTTTTTGTGTTAAGTTGTTCATAACAAGTAAATTTTAACACAAAGCGAGCCGTTTTTGACGACTCGCTTTTACTTTTTTTCATAATTTTTTAGCTAAAAGCTGCCTCTATCTGAGACAGCCCCTTTTAGTTACGATAATATTTATTACGCTTTGCTAATATGG
>CALGIK010000131.1 GCA_937915515.1 uncultured Clostridia bacterium | reverse complement strand
CAAAAAAGCAACAGGTAATATACTGTTTTAAAAAAATATTACTCAATGTGTGGGTCTTTTGTTACTCGGTGTGGGTCTTTTGTTACTCGCTAAGGTTCAATAATCAAAGCTGAAAATGAGTTCAATACAAAACCGAACTCATCTCAGTATTTAATCTTTCAGTGTATAACTTTGGGGTGCGCATCATCTTAAAAATGATACTGTTTTTAAACCTTTGCATAAGTATCTTTGTGCAGTCGTTTTATTGTTTTATGTTTTTTATTTATTATGCGGTATGTCTAAAATGCTGTTAAAACCGTTTTGTAAATCAGCCTCTGTCGGCACATAATCAGTCATTGTTTTATTATTGTAATCAATGTATGCCGATAAATCAAAGTATCCATTACCCGTTAAGCCAAATAGAATCTTCTTTTTTTCACCTGTTTCGATGCATTTAATGGCTTCGTCAACGGCAATACAAATTGCGTGCGCCGATTCGGGAGCAGGCAATATGCCTTCGGTCTTAGCAAACATTTCGGCAGTTTTAAATACTTTTAGCTGTTCAACGGAAACAGCGTCTATATAGCCGTCATGGTACAATTTGGAAATAATCGGACTCATACCATGATATCTTAAACCGCCCGCATGGTTAGGCGAGGGAATAAAATTCGAGCCTAAGGTATACATGCGCATCAACGGAGTCATTTTGCCGGTGTCCCCAAAATCGTATGCGTACCTGCCGTGTGTTAATGAAGGACAGGAAGCGGGTTCTACCGCTATAAATCGTATATTGTTTTTTCCTTCAAGTTTGTCCGCCATAAAGGGAGCAATAAGGCCTCCGAGGTTTGAGCCGCCCCCTGCACATCCTATAATAATGTCGGGTGCTATGCCGTATTTATCAAGCGCCGCCTTGCATTCCTGACCAATAATCGACTGATGCAAAATCACATAATCAAGCACGCTGCCCAAAACATATTTGCATTTATCTTTAGAGAAAGATACCTCCAGCGCTTCGGAAATAGCGCAGCCCAAGGAACCGCCGGTTGTCGGATTGTCTTTAAGAATTTTTCTGCCTATCTCTGTTTTGTCAGAAGGGGAAGGTGTTACTCTTGCGCCGTAAGTTTCCATAACGGCTTTTCGATATGGCTTCTGCTCACTACTGATTTTGACCATAAATATATCAAGTTCCATACCGTAAAAAGCGCATGCCATACTTAAAGCGGTGCCCCACTGCCCGGCACCTGTTTCAGTAGTTAAAGAAGTTAAGCCTTCCTCTTTTGCGTAATAAACCTGCGCGACTGCAGAGTTTAGTTTATGCGAACCGGAAGTGTTGTTGCCTTCGTACTTATAATAAATTTCGGCAGGGGTTTTTAGCGCTTTTTCAAGACTGTAGGCTCTTATAAGCGGAGAGGGGCGGTACATTTTGTAGAATTCGATTATACCCTCGGGAATCTCGATTTCCTTATCGGTGCCGTTAAGCTCTTGCTTAATTAGCTCCTTGCAAAATACGGGTTCGAGGTCTTTGTACGTACAAGGTTTATAAGTTGAAGGAGCAAGCATAGGGTCAGGCTTTTCCTTCATAAACGCCTTAATGTTTAACCAAGTTTTCGGTATCTCGTTTTCAGCAAGATATATTTTGTTAGGTATTCTGTTTTTTTTCATAGTTATTCTCCTTTTTTATGCAATTTTGTTGTAATATCGGTAAACTGTATTTCTAAAAAATGCACCATCGAAAAATGCTTGATTTCATTAACATACTCTTCTCTCCTTTAGCGGCAGTTAAAAAATGATATAAAAAACACGATGAATTATCTTTTGGGACGATAATTCACCGTGTTGCCACCCAAATTCATAGCCTAAAGGCTACCTCTTATTTCGAGTACCATCATACTCTATCCTTTTTACGCTAGGATATACGTCAAAAGCTACTGTCTTTCGCTCTGCCCTCAATAGTCCATTCACATGCGTCCGATTACCCCGTTTCACCCCCCGAGGCTCTCTGAAATCGAAATTGCACGCTACTACTCTATATCATCGGTTTATTTTAATTTTTATCATATTATCACTGTATAATTACACTGTCAAGGCTTTTTTATAATATGAAACGGTATTTAATTATTGGTTTTGGGCGTTATATTGTTTTACGGCGCTAATTGTGGTAAAATATTCAAAAAAGGTAAAGCTGACGGAATGACAAAGGTGTGTCGGTAAAAGCAAGTTATTTGTATCTTTAGATAAAACAACAAAAAGCCGCTTGTCGATATCGTAATCAAAAGACCGAGCAAATTGCCCGCTATAAGTAAATTATACAGTTTTCAGCGATAATTTTTGTTTTCTTACTCTATTAAGTTTTAATATCATAACCGCAATATGTTAGTTTTTGCGATTTTTATAAACGAATTACGATTAAGCTATTAACAACAATATTTGATATTTAATTTCTCTATTGCTTTTTGAATTTAACATATTATTCAGATCATTGCATATTAATACTAAATAATTACTAAATATACAACACATGCGGGTTGCCCCTTTACATTATCTTGATAAACTACAGAAAATATTGATTCAATAAATAGTGTCGGTCAGCATATAAGCATATAAAATATGTATAATTGATTAA
>CALGIK010000130.1 GCA_937915515.1 uncultured Clostridia bacterium | reverse complement strand
CTTCCGATCTATGCAACGTTTCTGCTTTTACAATAACCGGATTAAAAACGAAAGCTATCCCGCCTAACGCAATCGCAAATGCCAATGCACAAATAATAACTCTGAAAAATCCTTTTTTACTTATCATATATTACCTCCTTTATGATATTTATATCATACCACTGGTGATTATTTTGTCAATAGGATACCAATTAGATAATTTTATTTGATTCTTGAACGTGACAATAAAAATATTAGAATTAAAAACAAGGACTGTATTTTTACACATAAATTTACCATTATTTAGTAATAAGCAAACAAAATATTGATAATTGTATATCCTATCAAACAAGACACTTTAATTTTTCATTTTTGGTAATTAAAAATTAATTTTAAAGTAGTTTAAAATGTTTTGAATTTAAACGTCTTTATGCTATACTGCATTAGATACGGAGGTAGTAAGTGAAAATACTTTTGCGCGGCGCAAAATATTTTACACCAAGCGGCTTTGTCGACGGTGACATCGCAGTCGACAGCCAAAGTGTTTACAAAAACTGTCTCCCTGATAATTTTATCAGCGATATCGAAATTAATATTAACGATTGTTTTGTTATTCCCGGTTTTGTCGATGTTCACACACATTTGAGAGAGCCGGGTTTTTCTTATAAGGAAAGTATCTTCAGCGGCACACGTGCAGCAGCTAAGGGAGGGTATACTTCGGTTTGCACTATGCCTAACCTCAATCCTGTGCCTGACAGCATCGAAAACTTAAAACAACAAACAGATATTATTAAGCGTGACGCTGTTATCGAAGTTTTGCCCTACGGCAGTATTACAAAAGGCGAAAGAGGTCTTTTGCTAAGCGATATGGAAGACTTAAGCCCTTTTGTTGTAGCTTTTAGCGACGACGGAGTGGGTGTCGCTAAAAAGTCCGTCATGCTTAACGCCATGAAAAAAGCAACTAAGTTAAACAAAATAATCGCCGCACACTGCGAAGACGTCACTTTGATAAAAAAAGGCGGTTGTATCAATCAAGGCGATTTTGCTAAAAATCACAATTTAACAGGCATCAGCGCTAAAAGCGAATGGTCGCAAGTACAGCGGGATATATCTCTATGCAAAAAAACAGGGTGCAAATACCATGTATGCCATGTTTCCACTAAGGAAAGTGTTGAGCTTATACGTCAAGCAAAAAAGAAAGGCTTAAAAATCACCTGCGAGACTGCGCCCCATTACCTCTGTTTATCCCAAAATGATTTGACTGACGACGGCAGATTTAAAATGAACCCGCCTTTAAGGACGGAAGAAGACAGACAAGCTTTAATTAAAGGCATTATTGACGGCACTATCGACATAATCGCAACCGACCATGCGCCCCACTCTGCGGCAGAAAAAAGCGGCGGACTCATTAACAGCAAAATGGGCGTAAGCGGACTTGAAACTTCTTTTGCCGCCCTTAACACATATTTGGTTAAGAAGGAAATAATAAGCCTCGAAAAACTTATTTATTGTATGGCTATTGCCCCACGTAAAATTTTTGATATAGATAAAGCAGGCATAACAATGGACAGTCCCAACTTAGCTGTATTAGACTTAAATTCTTGCCGGACGGTTAAAGGGGACGAATTTGTTTCAAAAGGCAAAAGCAGTCCTTTTGAAGGCAAGACACTTTACGGGCAAAACATACTTACGATTAAAAGCGGAGAAATTATATGGCAAAAAAGAAATTGATTTTAGCAAACGGCATGGAGTTTTTGGGTGAAGGATTCGGTTGTGACAGTGCAAAAACAATGTGTGAAATTGTGTTTAATACAACCATGGCAGGCTACCAGGAGGTAGTATCCGACCCAAGTTATACAGACCAAATGGTGGTTATGACTTATCCGTTAATAGGCAATTACGGGATAACGGACGAAGATTACGAAAGTCACACAATCGGTTTAAAGGGAATGGTCGTCAGAGAATATAACGATTTGCCTTCTAATTTTAGATACACTAAAACACTGGGCGAATTGCTTGACGAAAACGGCGTGACAGGCATATCGGGCGTAGATACAAGGTTAATCACAAGAATAATCCGCAATCAAGGCAGTATGACGGCTTGCATATGCGACGCTGATTTAGATACTCAAATTATCGTGCGCGAATTAGCGGCATATAAAGAACCTACAGACCAGGTAAAAAAAGTTAGCTGCAAAAAAATATGGTACAGCCGCACTCCCAACCACGTTTATTCTGTTGTGGCAATCGATTGCGGAATAAAGCTCAATATGGTAAGGATATTAAACCAGTTGGGCTGCAACGTCACTATTGTGCCATACAATACAAGCGCCCAAAAAATACTCAGCCTTAACCCTGACGGAGTGTTTTTTTCTAACGGACCGGGAGATCCCAAAAACATATCCGAAGTTGCTCAAACGGTACGTGAATTGGCAGGCAAAAAACCCATTATGGGCGTCTGTATGGGTCATCAGGTAATATGCTTGGCTTTCGGCGCAAAAACGTACAAATTAAAATTTGGTCACCGTGGCGGAAATCATCCTATAAAAGATGTCTTAACGGGGAAAGTTTATATTACAAGTCAAAACCATAGCTACGCCGTCGACGAAGAAAGTTTAAAAAATACCTGTTTAAGCGTCAGCCATATTAACCTTTTAGATAAAACAGTCGAGGGAGTAAAGAGCCAAAAAAATCATATTTTTAGCGTTCAATTTCATCCCGAAAGCGCGCCGGGACCCGTTGACAGTATAGGTTTATTTGACGATTTTTTAAAGACTATCAAGGAGTTTAAAAGCTAAATGCCAAAGAATACTAACATAAAAAAGATTATGGTAATAGGCAGCGGACCCATTGTTGTGGGACAAGCGGCGGAATTTGACTATGCCGGCACACAGGCGTGCTTAGCGTTAAAGGAAGAAGGCTACACAGTTGTTTTGGTCAACAGCAATCCCGCTACCATTATGACAGATACAAAAATGGCGGACAAGGTATATATGGAGCCGCTGACAATGGAATATGTGGCTAAAATCATCAGATATGAACGCCCCGATGCGCTTGTGCCTTCCTTAGGGGGACAGACAGCGCTAAACTTAGCCGTAAAATTATCAAGAGCCGGCGTACTTGAGGAATGTCAGGTAAAATTGTTGGGCACAACAGTAGAAAGTATAGAAGCCGCCGAAGACAGGGAAAAATTCCGTCAACTATGCTTAAATATAGGCGAACCGATACTGCCCTCCGTCACGTGCCATACTATTGACGAATGTTTTGCCGCCGCAGAAGAAATCAATTATCCCGTAATTTTAAGACCGGCGTTTACTTTAGGCGGTACAGGCGGCGGATTTGCAGACACAAAAGAACAAATGTATGAACTTGCCAAAAACGCTTTAAGACTATCGCCCGTAAACGAAGTATTGGTCGAAAAAAGCATAAAAGGCTTTAAAGAGATAGAATATGAAGTAATAAGAGACGCTAACGACACAGCTATTTGCGTCTGCAATATGGAAAACGTCGACCCCGTCGGCGTACATACCGGCGACAGCATTGTCGTAGCGCCCAGTCAAACGCTCACAAATAAAGAGAGATCGGAAGAGCGTCGTGTAGGGAAAGAAATTATCCGCGCATTAAAAATCGAAGGCGGCTGCAACGTTCAATTTGCCCTCGACCCCTATTCTTTTTCGTACTTTGTTATCGAAGTCAATCCGCGCGTATCCCGCAGTTCCGCATTAGCCAGCAAAGCAAGCGGTTACCCCATTGCAAGAGTGTCGGCAAAAATTGCGGCAGGACTTACCCTCGACGAAATTAAACTGGCAAGCACGCCCGCTTCCTTTGAGCCTTCTTTGGATTATGTTGTTACTAAGATACCGC
>CALGIK010000129.1 GCA_937915515.1 uncultured Clostridia bacterium | reverse complement strand
AATATCATTTTTTGCTCCGATTGTTTTTTTAACCCCACCTAACGTGGTTAGGTGGGGTTAAAAAAACAATCGGAGCTAAAAATGATATTACTTGAAACATTTATCAGTTCATTACCTTATGTGTGCGTGACTGTTTTGGCTACGCTTGCCATTACCTTGATTTTTAAAACTTCCGATACCGCTAATTTTGCGCAAGGAGTAATAGCGGCTTTTTCAAGTTTTATTGTAATTGATTTATTTAATCAAGTTGCTTTCCCTTTATATTTGGGAATCCCCTTAGGAATAATCATAGGCTTTATTGTCGGCGCATTTATCGACGTCGTCATTTTTAGAAACGGCAAAAACGTAAACGCCATAGGACAGCAAATAATAACAATGGGACTTGTTTCGGTATTTTACGGCGTAACCTCTCTTCTGTTTAACAAAAAATTTATCAACGGTTTCTCCTTTAGGGGTTTTTCGGACAAAATAATCAAATTGGGCAAAGTTAATATCCCCGTAAATTCTCTTTATTGCTTAGGTATTACCTTAGCCGTTATTGCCGTTATTTTTATTGGTTTATATTTTACAAAGTGGGGATTAGGCGTGAGAGCAACGGCAAGCAACGAGGTTGTTGCCGATATGTTAGGCGTAAACACCCGTGCAATTACGGCAATAAGCTGGGCATTAGCTTGCGGCATCGGCACTCTCAGTGCCATTCTGTATGCAACCGTAAAGGTAAACGTAAACGTTTTGTTTATGGGCAATATTCAGGTCGACGCTTTTATGGCAAGCATTTTAGGCGGCTTTGCCACCTTTTATGGGCCTGTTATTGCCGCCGTTATTGTGCCGCTGTTTACAAGACTGGTCGGGCTTTTGGCAATTTATCCGCGTTTTTCCTTTGTATCGGGTTGGGTAAACGTAATTGTCTATATTTTAATTTTGCTGCTTATCTTGCTTAAACCCAAAGGGCTTTTTGGTAAAAGCGCCGTGAGAAAGGTTTAATATGTACGATTTTTTAAAAAAGGATTATCTAAAATTAAACAAACCATATACTTTTGCCCAGCAAAAGCGTAAAAAGTATTTTGGTATGCCTAATATCCAATTTGCGCTTTTTGGCGCTGTGCTTTTGCTGCTGTTTATCGGTAAAATCCCCGGTATTGTGCCGACGGACATTATTACCACGCTGTTTAACGTAATGATGTACGCTATAATGGCGATTGGCTTTTGCATGCTTTTAGGTTATGCAGGCTTAGCGTCACTGGGTACCGCCGGTTTTGTAGGTATAGGCGTTTATTCAGCATATTTTGTTATGGAAAGATGGGGACTGACATTTGGCTTGGCACTTGTGTTAGCCGTCCTTATTGCGGTGGGCGTAGGTATTGCCGTTGGATTTATTTCTTTAAGGATAGAAGGTATTTATCTGGCTATAATAACGCTTGGCGTAAGCGAAATTTTGGCATTTGCATTTAAGGCGCTTGCTTCAAGCTTATCTTTAACCGCAGCTAACCGTAAACTGTTTTTTATTAAACTGGGTATTACCAATATGCAGGGAGCGGTTTATGTTATCGGCGTGATTGTACTTGTCGCTTTGCTTATTATGTCAAACAACCTGATAAAAAGTCCGACGGGCAGAGCTATGATAGCCATGAAAAACAGCACTGCGGCAGCACAGGCTATGGGCATAAGTCTTATGAAATACCGTCTTTTAGCCTTTGTAATTTCTGTCATTTATGCCGCTGTTGCGGGCGTAATTTATTTTTTGTACATCGGCAGTTTTCAGGCGACAGATTTGTTGCTTACAATCACCACATCGTTAAACATTTTGGGCGCAGTTATAATCGGCGGCGCAACTTCGCTTTGGGGCGCAATTTTTGGCGTTTTTATTATTTACGGACTAAATACTATACTTATGTCGTACGTACCTTTTTTTAGACAAAACGGCGATATTATGACCATAATAACTGGCTTACTTATTATCATCATTGTAATGTTTTATGCGGGAGGTTTTAATCAACTTATAAACAGTATCCGTTTTCGCATTAATGCAAAAAGAAAACTAAGGAGGCTGCTCTCTAATGGCGAATAATGCTCAACAAAATTGCAAAAAGTATGACAGCCGCTCCAAGATTTTGAAGGAATACAAGGAAGTAAGAGCGTTACAGATAGAAGAGGAAAAGCGTTTTAAAATTGAGGATTATAAACAAATATTAGATTACAGGGCCAAAAAAGAACTCTACGGTTTTTTGCAGACTGAAGAGGTTTTTAGCCAAGTAAACAACGCCATATATAAAAATAAGGAAGCACAGATTTTACTAAAACGCAAATTAGACGGCATAAAGGCGCAAAAACTTTCGGAAAAATACCAGTTTAATCCGACGGAAAAAAATAATATAAAATTGCATAAATTTTTAGACAAAGCAAAAGCAGCGGACAAACAGCGCATAATGCTGTTTGAGCAATATAAAGAAAAAAGACGTATTGATTTTGAAGCTTTAAAGGCAAAACAAAAAACAAAAAGTGCTGATTACAACAATAAATATAATGAGTTAATGCAAAAAAAACAAGCGCTTTTATCGTTATATACTCAAAAATTAAATATTATTTACGAAAAAAAACAAAACAGCGCAGCAGTGAGCATAGACAAAAGAATAGCAATAAACCAAAAAAAAGCTGAGCAGTGTCATACGAAATTTAAATTTGAAAAAAGCGATGATTTTGCCGTCAAAACAATGAAAGAAGAAGCAGTATTAAGTGTAAAAAACCTTTCCATGCACTTTGGCGGCTTAAAGGCAGTTGACGATTTATCTTTTGATGTAAGAAAGGGCGAAATTTTTGGGCTAATAGGCCCTAACGGTGCGGGTAAAACGACTGTTTTTAATTGCATAACTCAGTTTTACAAGAGCACATCCGGTAAAATATTTTTTAAAACTAAAGAAAACGAGGTAATCTGTTTAAACAACGAAAAAGTTTTTGACATAATTACTCGAGGTATCGTACGCACCTTTCAAAATGTCGAAGTCATTAAGGAGGTCACTGTTTTAGATAATTTACTGATTGCCGCTCACCGACAATTTTACAGTACATTATTTGAACAAGTCTTGCACCTGCCTATATTAAAAATAGAAGAGGATATAATAAGAAACCGCGCGCTGAAGGTTTTAGAATTTATGGGCATAGCTGACTATGCCAACAAAATTACCTACGGTCTTCCGTACGGAATTTTAAAAAAAATAGAGATAGCACGCACGCTTATGACCGACCCTCAGCTTATCATTTTGGACGAGCCTGCCGCCGGTTTAAACGAGAGCGAAACAGCTGACTTGTCAAAAATTATCCGAAAAATAAAAGCGCAATACAACTGTACAATTTTACTTATCGAACACGATATGGGGCTTGTTATGGAGATTTGCGACACCGTATGCGCTATTAATTTCGGCAAGCTTTTAGCAATAGGCACACCGCAGCAAATTCAAAAAGACGAAAATGTAGTTATTGCGTATTTGGGAGTAAAAGACTGACACAATGAAGGACTTTTTATTGTCCGTTAAAGGACTAAAAGTAAATTACGGCCCCATTTCCGCTGTCAAGGGCATTTCACTTAACGTAAAGCAAGGTTCTATCGTTGCGCTTTTAGGCGCTAACGGTGCAGGTAAAACGACCACTTTAAAAACGATTTCGGGACTTATCAAGCCGCTAGAGGGCGAAATATTCCTTGACGAAACAGATATAACAAAATTACTGCCGCACCAGATTGCAAAAAGAGGGATAGCGCAATCTCCCGAAAACAGGCAGGTGCTGTTAGGTTTAACGGTGGAAGAAAATCTGCGTGTGGGTGCTTATTGTCAAAAAAACAAGAGCTTAATTCTTGATACTTTTGATAGGGTTTACAATTTGTTTCCTATTTTAAAGGAGCGTCGCAAACAGCAATCCAATACGTTAAGCGGCGGCGAGCAGCAAATGCTGGCAA
>CALGIK010000128.1 GCA_937915515.1 uncultured Clostridia bacterium | reverse complement strand
ACATTGTCAAATTGCCTCGGCCGGCTATTCAAGAGATTCTTACATATATTAACGGAATTGACCTCTTTGGAATGCACCAGCAGGCCTTGATTACTGAAAATAAAATCGCAGCCGATTAAATTATCGTCATTATAAAATATATTGATTGAACGCCCTTTTATATCGATTTTTTCATGAATATAATCTTCTAAATACACCGTGCCATTGTCGTTAGTTATACCCTTTTCAGTTTCATTTTTGGACAGGCGGTTCATACTATCGGACAAAATTCTGCCATCGCTCATTTCGATTATTCTGTCGGCAAAGCCGTTAACCAGTTCTCTATCATGACTGGCGATAATGACCAGTATTTCCTTCGATATGCTTTTTAAGAGCTTCAATATATTCAGCGAATTACTTTTATCCAAATTACCCGTAGGTTCATCCGCCAGAATTATCTTAGGGCTGATTACCAGCGCCCTTGCAATCGCTATTCGCTGCTTTTGCCCTCCGCTTAAGGTATAGGCTTTCCTTTTATTGTATTTGTCCATTTTGACCGCTCGAAGCACTATATTAACTTTTTCTATACTCCGCGGGAGCTTCGCAATATCAAGGGCTAATAAGATATTTTCTTCGACGCTCAGACTTTCTATTAAATTATAGTCTTGAAAGATAAATGAGATATTTTTACTCTTATAATTATTTAATTCTGTAAAATTTCTAACAGGTTTATTTTCTAATGCAATTGACCCGCTGTGAATCTTTTCAATTCCCCCTATACAATTCAACAAGGTGCTTTTGCCGCAGCCGCTTTTACCGTATATTGCGGCCATGCCTTTATCGCCAAAACCTAAAGATATATTCTTCAGAGCTTGTAACTGATTCGGCTTATTTTTATTAAAATATTTATTAATGCCCAATAAAGTCAACATTTCAAACGCCCCCTTTTTTAAGCGTTTGATTAATCGATAACTCCCGCTTTTTATTGCAGATTTTGCTTGCAAAAAACAAATAAAAACCGATTGTTAAAGTAAGAATAAACAAAGCCGGATAAAACGTGATATTTGATAACGGTATAAATACTTTTTTCAAAGGGTCTGATTGCATATTATATACAATTTCCGCAATAAAAATAAATATTATATTTATAACCGCGGCAAATAAAACAAATATAACTATCTCCCAAAAATTACTTTGGTTTATTGTTTTTTCCCTATAACCCAATGACAGCAATACAGCGTTATTTTGGGGCTTGTAATAATAAATCCGTTTAATCAGCATTAAGCTTAGGGGCAATAAAACAACCGCTATGACTATGGATATTAAAGACGTTGAAAATGTACGCGCAATTAATTCGGCGTCTTTATCAATAATATTTATGGCATTAGGATAGTAGACATAATAATCACTTTCCAGTATGTTTACAGCAACCTCATAGTCACTGGGGGCTTTAAGAAAGGCTGATAACTGATAGATATCGTCAGTTATCAGCGTATTTAACATTGCCGTGTTAAAAATTAACATCGGACTGGTTTCGGCTAAGCTTGAGTAAGAAGCCTTAATCGAAGCATCGGCATCGCTTATTTTAAGAACAGAACAATCGGAAATACCTCTTTCAAATAAATTATTCCTAATTTTAATCTCATATAAAACCGAGTCTGCGCTTAAGGAAGCCCTCATGCTGTCGGATACAAAAAATTGCTTATCCGCGATTCTGTCGTCTATGATAAATGTCAAATTATTTTTAATATAAATTTCATTTTCCGAATTAACAAATACTATGTCGCTGTACCTGTCTAAATATTTCTTATTTAATTCACTCGCCATTTCTTCGGTAAAATATATATTGGGACGCATCGTTTCCGACGCCTTGACAAATCCTACAATTTTAATGTGTTCGCTTTTATAATCGGAGCCAATAAAATCAACGGCTAATAATTCGTCCTGTGCATTTACGGGCAGTCCGCCTTCCGTCGCCAATATTGTTTCATTTTTTTCCGACGGCATGCGCCCTGCGGTAAGCTGCAAACCGCCGGTTATTACTTTGGGATAATAATGCAATACCGCGTTATGGTTTTCATCTATTCGAAAAGTTATTTTCAAAACCATGCTCGAGATAATGTCTGAAGAATAAACATAGGAAATATGCCTGTTCGATTTAATTTTGTTCAAATCAGCTTCAGAAAACGGGGAATTATCTTTCTTTATTATGATTAACTTATCCGGCGAAACGCTGCCAAAAACAGGAACATTATTATATCCGTTCGTATAAGGCTTATTTAATTCCAATAGCGATGAAAAAAATAAGAATATTAATAAGATAACTGTTATAACCGTAAAACATAACAGCCTCCCGCTTTTGCCGGAGTACTTGAGTTCGTTCTTAAGAAGGTTCACAACCGGTTTCTTAGCGCCTGCGCTTTCGATTTTCGTTATAGCCTGTACGGGGGGGATATCTTTTGTTGTTTGCTTGTCACAGCTTATTCTGCCGTCGTCCAAATAAATTTTACGTGTGATATGCTTCTCGAAATCCGCGATACTATGCGTTACAACGATTACAAGTTTGTTTTCCGATATCTTTTTAAGCAAATCTATAACTTCTTTTGCCGACGTGCTGTCTAAATTACCTGTAGGCTCATCCGCTAAAATAATCGGAGTATTTTTTGCCAGCGCCCTTGCTATGGCTGTCCGCTGCTTCTGTCCACCGCTTAATGTCGATACCTTTTGCTTCGCTTGCGAAATCAATCCGACATCGTTAAGCAGTTTTTCAATTTCCTGCTTTTTTTTTGATTTTTGCTTATCGTTGTTCAGGTCGTACGCAAGCTCTACGTTTTGATAAACATTCAAGTTCTCAATTAAATTATAGTCTTGATAAATAAAGCTGATTAATTCTTTTCTGTATTTTTGCCAATCGTTTTCGTCAAAGTATTCCGTTTCTTCCCCGTTAACCGCCATGTTACCTTCGTTATAGTAATCAGTACCGGCCAGTATATTAAGCAACGTTGACTTGCCGCTTCCCGAGGGGCCGGCAATCGCGACAAATTCACCAACAGAAAATTCGGCAGTTATATCTTTAATCCCTGCTACTATTTGATTATTTTCAAGCGGATAGTACTTGCTTATTTTATTCAGCGCAATCATGTTTTAATTATATTATATTTTTTTTAATAAATCAAAAGGTATCAGAACTGACACCTTTTGATTTAAATTTTAGTTTGGTTTT
The DNA here is from genome assembly GCA_937915515.1 of uncultured Clostridia bacterium. Lineage (GTDB taxonomy): Bacteria > Bacillota > Clostridia > Christensenellales > CAG-314 > SFEB01. The sequence goes on along the minus strand of CALGIK010000128.1, from coordinate 2,357 downwards.
AAACAGACGGTTCGCTACTGTCTTTATCCTTATGTTTTCTTATTACATATAAGAAGCAACCTAATATTATTGCAATAATAAGAATAGTAAACAGTATATAATGCAATCCGTATTCTTGAATAAATTCGGTTGACAAAAGCAAGAAATATATAACGTAAGTAATAAATGCTAATACAATGAAGATAATAGCTTGCAGCAGTAATGATTTTCTACGTGCTTTATCTAGAAAAATCAGCTCAGATATTAATATAATACTTGCTCCAAACGCCACAAAAAGTCCAATCATTAAGAATGCTTCCGCGTGAAAAATTTTCGCCGCTTTTAAATGGAAAGCCTTGTTGGTTTCGACAAATAATTTCGTCTGATAATTTGCGGCTCTCAAAAAATGATTCATTAAAAAAGCAAAGATAACAGCACATATTATAATCCCAACTGCATCAATAATTATCGATTTTACTTTAACTGTCATAAACAATCCTCCTGCTTTAGGATATCAGAAATTAATTCAGTAATCAATCATATTCCGTTATACATGTACCTAATTCCATATCTTAATTCCATTACAGTCGAGATACTTCCTACAATATTTTTTATATCATTATTATTTAAGTACGTAACTCTTCCAAAAATATTTCTAGAAGAACTCGGATTGTTGTCCTTATAAAACATAGAAACACTAGTGCGATTATAATTTCCCACATATACGCCGGAATTTGAACTATATCCTCCGCCATAATAAACCGTTTCATCATACACAACCGAAATTTTGATTACTTGATTCATTTCCTTCGCTGCGATGATAAGCTCAGCAACTGAACGAACTCCTTTTAATTGAGCATATTCCGATAATCCGTCTACTGTAGTTAACAAGAAAACGGCAAATCCGGTTAAAGGATGAACAGGGAATGTTACTAAACTAATAATGGCTTCGGTAAGTAGTTGATAAAATTCATCTTCTACACTCAAAGCTTGTAATAAAATTTTATTCATTAATATATCTTGAGCTTCATTTACAGTAAGATAATATTCGGTGACATCTTTATTAGTATAATGGAACACGCTGCTTTCCGACTTTTTATCTGTCGAAAGTTTTTCATCCCAAGACCATTTTATTCCAAGACCCAAGTCCGTCCCGTTGAGCTTATATAAACTATAATTCAAAGGGCAGCTTTCAGAAGATTCGTTTTTCCAAGTCGGATCCCAAGAAAGATCAACAGCCTTATATCTATAAGTAAGTCTCGGAGAATGCGATACCCAACTGGGATCCCAAGGCCATCTAAACGGAGCAGAATCAGAATATTTACCATAATCTTCTCTTTCAATATAATTTTCAGTTCCGTATTTTTCATTTTTCGTATAGGTAGTCGACGGACAGCATCCTTTATTCGCAGGGTATCCACTCCAACTGGAATCAGTATGTCCCCAATGAAAGAATCCCTTACCCTTATATTTACGATAATATTTAGTGCGATAAACGTCCCGTTTTTTAGTCCAATTTCTATACCATAAATATTCCGTCTTCTTTTCCGCGTCAGTTACACAAATTTTATGTTGATTATTGTAGTCATATCCTTTTTGATCATAGTAACTCTTAAAATTAGGAGACCAATCAGACCATCCTGCCCAAAACTCATCCCAAGTACTATAAACATATGCACCATATGTCCATGTCGGAATAGTAACATAGTTGCCGTTTTTGCTAGCGGTTCCCCTAATATCGTTGTTGATTTTTGTCCCCTGTCCTGAATAATCAATTCCGCTAACTACATTACTACCAGTCGTTGTGGCAAGCGCGACTTGAGGAAGATTCAATACACTGACTGATAATACAAGAATCAGTAAAATAGGAATTGCTTTTATTAAAAATCTTTTGTGAAATAAATTGCTAAACTTCATATGCTTCTCCTTAATCACGCTTACTTGAGCGTGTTATTAATTTATTATAGAATATCAAAGAATAAGTTGTCAATTATATTTTAAAAAAATGAATTATTTTGTTAAAAGTTTTCTGTTATTGTTTTTTTAATTTTTAAGTATATCTGTATGATGATTGTTCATAATTTTAACATGCTTAAAAATATTTTAGCTTCAAGATTAAAAGAGCTTAGGCTAAAGTCTAAACTCACACAAATATCAATCAGCACAGAGATGAAAATTCCGCCTAGATTGTATCAGTATTATGAATCAGAAAAAAATAAAAGATTACCTTCCTGCGAAACATTAATAAAAATTTCAAACTACCACAATGTAAGCATAGATTATTTATTGGGACAATCTAATAACCCCGAAACAAACAAATAATACTGCCTTCAAAAAATAGCTGTCCAAAATAAAAAAACAGCAAGGTTATTATACCC
>CALGIK010000127.1 GCA_937915515.1 uncultured Clostridia bacterium | reverse complement strand
GTCAAAAATAGGCTTTATATTTTTAGTGTTTTTAAGTATATTTTCTTTTGGATGTCAATTCTTGTATGATTCTGTTGCCTTGCTTAAAGCTTTATTCCGGGTAAAAATATCAAGAGGACAATTATTGTCAGACAAAAAAGCCACCGTCCGCTCATAACAATTTATAAGCAATACACTGACAAGCCATGCTGCCGCCATATCGATATAATAGTGTTTTCCATAGGCAATATTTTTGAGCTGACTAATAACTCTTTCAAAATTTTGGCTGTCTGCAAAATTTTGCAGCATAAGCACTATACCAAAGCGTACGCAAAAAGGATAATCGGATTTGATTAATCTTTCTATAAATTTCCAAAGTATTTCATGGTTGCTCTTAGGTATTTTTAAAGCCGACGAAGTAGAGTCGCATACTGCCCAATTGTCTACGGTTTTTGTGAATTCTTCTAGATAATAAAATTTTTTATCTATATCGATAACTGCTTTTGCGATACAAAATCCTTTGATAAACTCGTATTCGACAAATACGCCGCTCTCTATTTTTAAAACGCTTATTAATCCGTCGCTTTTTAATACTTCTGCAGCAATTTTTTTTAGTAAAGGCACTTTTACCCCTAATAAAGGAGTAGGAGAATTTGTTGTTTTAGTTATAAACGATTTGTATTTTTCGTCGCTTACTGCTATTAATATATCATAAAGTTTTTGTTGTAAATTATTCATAATAAAACAAAAGCCGTAACGGAGATGTACCGTACGGCTTAATTAATATTCGTTTATTTTTTATTGGCTTCTACGTATTCGACAATTGCGCCGACAGTCTTTAATTCGGTAGCAACCTCATCAGGTACTGTTATATCATATTCTTCCTCAAGAGTCATAAGCATCTCGACAACGTCAAGAGAGTCAGCGCCCAAATCATTGATTATGTTAGCTTCCATAGTAATTTTTTCCGGCTCGATATTCAATTGCTCTGCCAGCAAGGATTTTACTTTTTCAAAAACCATATTTAACCTCCGTAATTTTGCGTTCATTATACACTAACAGCTTCTAAAATAGCAACAGTTTAAAGCTCTTTTATAGCAATTTATCAATTTTTTCGAAATTTTCATATATTGTAATATGTTTAACTAAGTATATACGGAGAGAATATGACATTCAGACAGTTTAAAAACCAAAGAGAATATTTAGATACCTTAATAAAGGACAGTGACGCTCCTTCGTGCAAAACGTCTGATAAATCTCCTTGTCAGCACAATTCATCGGATTTTTTTAATTGTAAGATGC
>CALGIK010000126.1 GCA_937915515.1 uncultured Clostridia bacterium | reverse complement strand
CCCTTTTGTTTTGCCGTAGAAAAAACCACAAATTTGCAATATAAAAAATCAATTACTACGTTTATACACATCTTGATTATTTTGGCAAAAACAGGGAGCATGCCTTGTTTTACCAACGATACAATCAGCAAACCGCCTAACGGGGTGCTGATAATATAATACATTATATACAGCAAAAGTCCGTGTTTTTTGCCTCGTTGTTTAAACGTAAAACGTTTGTTTACCAAAAAACTGAAGACGCAGCTAAATAAAACAGATACCGCTTCGGCTGTCATCAGCCATATTTCCCTGCCGTAGTGGTATTTATCCCATACGGTAATGTGGCTCAGCAACCAAAAACTGCCTAACCCGATTGCTCCGGTGAGCATACTTGCCAACAAAAAATTAGCTATCTGCTTAGGTGTCTTGTTTTTTATGCCAAACACATCGGTAGCGGTAACATTTTTGCCCCCATTACTACGCATCATTATCCCAACCAAAGATACATAAGTATCATGATAATCGAGAAACCGCATATCGCGCAAATTAAGGCAGGCAAAAATCTAAGATATGCCGCACGGTAAACTGCGCGGTATTCTTTTTTGCTTAAATCAAAACCTTTTTTTTGAGAACGCTTTTGTTTGTTTGACGAGCGGGTCAAATCCATATCGGCAAAAGCGGTTGTGCCATCGTCTTTCCATACCCTATCGGGTCCGAAATCGTCGTCAAAAACAGGCGCTTCTTTGTCAAAAACGTCTTTATTATATGACTTTTTATCGGTAGTATTCTCGTTGTCTTTATTCATAATAATATATTTGCCTTTTTTTGCGGTATTTATATAGGCAGCAAATCAAATTTGTTTTTGTCTTTAAAATCAGTTTAACATTTTTTGAATACAATTGCAAGAGAAAGTTAAAAAAATTTTCACAATTGAAAGCATTTAAAAAAGCCTTCCGTTAAGAAAGCTTTTAAAAGGCTGTAATATTTATTTAAATCGTTTTTTCTTTGCCTGTCAGGTAAGTGTCAAATAAGCTTTCCATGTTTGAACCGTAGGCTTTGCTAAAACTTTGTATCAGATTTGCGGGCACTGCCAAACATAATTTATTATTGTTAAAGTAGTCTTTTAATGCTTTTACAAACTTGACGTTGCCCATAATTACCCGAATATCGTCAAACATTATCATAGCCTTTACATAACACATATAAGCATATTCTGTCTCGTTGCGGTAGCTGTTTACGCTTCTGTTTATGCTTGTATCTATATTTTTATAATAGTTGCGTGTAATATCAAGAAAATTGTTAAGACTGGTTTTTGCCGTTTTTATATCGTTGACTGCGTCAATGCCATAATCGTGATTTTCAAAAAACAGCATGGTGGAAAATTCTGTTAGTCCCTCGTCCATCCAGGCATTTCTTACTTGGTCATTGCCGACAAGCGCATACCACCATTGGTGCGCTATCTCATGAACGGTTGCCTTTTTATAACTGCTTTCCTGCTGTCCTGCCGATACCATTACCAGACGGGGATATTCCATACCTCCTTGATAAAAATCGCTCTGAACAACAGATAACGTGTCATACGGATAAGTCCCAAAAGAGTTGTTGAAATAATTTAAAGCGTCAAGGGCTATATTTAGTGTATTAAGATGGTTTTGGTCATTAAAATAATAATACGTTATCGTTGTATTGCCGCCTTTTACCGTATCCGTCAAAAAGGCAGAGGACATAATTATAGAAAAATCCCTTACCGCCACAGCGGAAAAACAATAACGGGTGGTGCTTTCATTTACCTGTTTGTCTGTTAAATCGGCGCCGCAAGCTACAATTAAATTACTGTTAACGCTTAAATTTACGTTATAATTTGCTATACCGGATACAAAAGGGTCGCCTACAGAATAATAAGGGTCTGTTAGCCAGCCTTCCGTTTTGTCATAATAGCATAAAATAGGATACCAATTGTTTAGATTAACGGTATTATCTCCGTATCCAAGCCGATGCCATATATTAGCTAATTTTGTTTCAAACTCAATTTCCACCGAAACTTTTTCGTCGGGATATAATTGAGTTGAAAGCGGGGCAATCAAAATATCGTTGTCGGTGCCGCTTATCTCGTAAGCTACCGCATCGCCGTTCACTTTAACACTTTTTACCTCGATATGCCCATAACTGTATCCGTTTTTATATGCGTAAGTTATTAAATTGCTCGAAACTAACTTGTTTTTTGCATTCTCGCGGTAAGCATTGGGATAAAGGTGAAATTTAAGCTGCTCTAAAACAGCTTCGTTATCGTTTTTGTATTCGCAAGTAAGCACTGCCGATACTATTTTTGTAACGTCATCATAACCCGCTTCTATGTTGTAGGTAGACAGCTTTTTGGCAGTCTTTTTTATGTAATCGTCTTTGCCGCAAGCGACCAGCCCCTGAAAGCAAGCAACAAACATAATAAAAAGGAGAACCAAACAACAAAATTTTTTTAATAAACGAAAATTATTCATAACAAACCCCTTTATCATTAATTTTTATGCTGACTAAACAGGGCATATGACAAAAGCCGACAAAATTGTTGACTTGTCGGCTTTAATAACAGAAATTATTTTAAAACTTTTATTCGTAAAAAAGAATATCGGCGTAGGTTGGAAAAGGCCAGATTTTTCTGCTGACTTGTGTTTCCAAATTGTCGGCAGCCTTACGTAAATCAAGCATATCCTTACTTACTACGTCTCTAAAATGAATGCACTTATCATAAAGCGTTACTTTTTTTTCCGTATTATTCCAAGATTCTTCAAGTCGATTAAGAGCATTATTTAAATCGGTCAATGTAGCGTTAGCTTCGTCAAATAATTTTTGAACGACGACGCTGTTGCCTCCTACGTTTTTAACTTTGTGTAAATCGTCGGCTAATTTATTAACCCATTCTAATCCCGCAGGCAAAATCTCCCGCTTTGCCATCATAAGCATTGTTTTAGCTTCGATATTTGCGCTTAACTCATAATTGCTTAAGTAAATTTCCTTTCGGCTTTCCAACTCCTTTTTTGACATTATGTTGAGTTTTTCAAACAAGCTGACGTTTTTAGGGGCGACGGAGGCTTCGTATGCATCGATGCTGTTGTCAATGTGTATTAGCCCTCTTTTTTTTGCTTCATTTATCCACTCTTCGCTGTAATTGTTGCCGTTAAAAATTACTTTTTTATGCTGAGTATACATTTCTTTGACAATACCGTATACTTCTTCGTGTAATTTTTCCTTATCAATGTTCTCCAATCTGTCGGAAATTCTGCACAGCATTTCCGCAACAATACTGTTTAGCACCATATTCGGCGTAGATAAGGTTGCGCTGCTGCCTACCATTCTAAATTCAAATTTGTTGCCCGTAAAAGCAAAGGGCGAAGTACGGTTTCGGTCGCTGTTGTCCTTGCCTAAATCGGCGACATAATTAACCCCCAAGTTTAACCTCTGCTTTTGACACAAAGCAGGCGTAACATTGTCGGCAATACTGTTTAAAAGCGCTGTCATATCCTGACCTAAAAACACGCTTATTATTGT
>CALGIK010000125.1 GCA_937915515.1 uncultured Clostridia bacterium | reverse complement strand
GGTATACTTCTCTTTACGGACAGGAGATATTGCTCGCCATTATCGGCGTATTGGCGTCCTTCCCGATAATGCTTGCTTTAAACAGATTATTTGAGGGGAAAAAACAATGTCAAAAACAGCTTTAATTACAGGCGGCGGACGGGGTATTGGCAAAGCCTGTTCGTTACTTTTAGCGAAAAACGGCTATAATGTTGTAGTTAACTACAATAAAAACGAAAAGGCGGCTACTATTACGGCAGAAGAAATTTTAAAAAACGGCGGCAACGCTATTTGTATACAAGCGGACATTGCCGACCAAAACGCCGTAAATGATATGGTTAAAAAAGCCTTAAAGACTTTCGGCAAAATTGATTGTCTGATTAACAACGCCGGCGTAGCTGCAAGCGGTTTACTCATCGATGCCGACAAAAATTTGTATGATAAAATCTTTGACGTAAATATGCGCGGAGTATATAATTGTACTTATGCTCTTTTACCGCATATGTTAAGCAAAAAAAGCGGCAGTATCATAAATATTTCGAGCATATGGGGGCAGACGGGCGGCAGCTGCGAAGTAATTTACAGCGCGGCTAAAGCGGCGGTCATAGGCTTTACAAAAGCGCTTGCTAAGGAAGTAGGCTTATCAAGCGTGCGTGTAAACTGTGTATGTCCCGGCGTAATTGATACCGATATGTTAAGCGGCTTAACTGACAGCGACAAAAATGAACTTATTGATCAAACGCCTTTGCATAGACTAGGCAACCCTCTTGACATAGCAAGAGCCGTTTTGTTTTTAGCGGAAGACAATTCGGACTTTATTACAGGTCAAATATTAGCCGTAAACGGTGGTTTATACATTTAAAAAGGAGTAAACAAATGAAAGTATCTCAAATGGAATACAAACGCGTTGATGTGCGCGAGGTATCCCAAACGCTTGACGATTTTATTCAACGTTTCAAAAATGCCGCAAGCGCCGACGAACAGTTAGCGCTTGATGAGGAAATTGGCAATTATTTTGAAGTCATGAGTACAAATATGTCTTTAGCTAATATACGTTTTACATTAAACACAAAAGATGAGTTTTACAGCGCCGAAAAGGAGTATTACGACCAAGTAATGCCGACTTTGAGCGTGAAAATGAGAGAACTCGACATGTGCTATATACAAAGCAAGTTTAAGGACGAATTAATTAAGCACATACCCGAAGTTTTTTTTATAAACAAAAAATTAGAGAGTGAAACGGTAAACGACAGCGTAGTGGAGGAACTAAAGAGGGAAAACACTCTTATAACCGAATATACAAAATTAGTTAGCGGAGTACAGATCAAATTTAAAAAGAGAATCTACACTCATTCCGAAATGGCGCAGTTTTTCACCAATCCCGATAGAAAAATCCGCCGTGGCGCTTGTGTAGCGGAAGGCAAAGCTATGAAAAAGGTGGCTAAAAAGCTTGATACAATTTTTAATGAGCTTGTCGGCGTACGCACAACAATAGCAAAAAAATTAGGCTTTAAATCTTTTTCCGAAGTAGGGTATCGACGTATGTGCCGTAATTGCTATGACCAAAACGATATAGCAAAATTCCGCCAAAACATTAAAAAATATATTGTGCCGCTATGCACAGAGTTAAAGCAAAAAATTTCTTCCGATATGGGCTGGAAAACATTAATGCTCTTTGATAACAGCGTATTTACCAAAATCGAGCCTAAACCTATCGGCTCGGTAGAGGAAATATTTGCTAACGGCAAAAAAATGTATCACGAAATGGATAGCCAAACAGGTAAACTGTTTGATATTATGACTCAGGCTGAGGCGTTTGACGTTATCGCCCGAGACGGCAAATGGGGCGGAGGATACTGCACCGAGTTGCCGTTATACAAAATGCCTTTTATTTTGGCAAATTTCAACGGCGGTCTTGACGATATAGGCGTCCTCACTCACGAATTCGGTCACGCTCTTGCTTCCTACGAGGCGTTAAGTATACCTCGTTCATCCGCACGAGGCAGCGTAACGTGCGAAACGTGTGAAGTTCATTCTATGAGCATGGAGTTTTTGACTTATAAATGGATGCAGCTGTTTTTTGGCGAAAATAAAGAGGAGTATATATTCAACCATATTGCCGGCGCATTTACCTTTTTGCCTTATGGTACTATAGTCGATTTTTTTCAGCAAACCGTTTACGATTATTATTCGCTTAACGCTTCTGACCGAAACGATTTTTGGACGCAAGCCGAGAGAGAATATCTGCCCCATTTGAGCAATAAGGGTATACCTTATTACCGCACAGGCAGACGCTGGCAGCAAAAAACGCACATTTACGAAACACCTTTTTACTACATTGATTATTGCTTGGCGCAAATGACTGCTTTTCAGTTTTTAAAACTTATGCAGGAGGATT
>CALGIK010000124.1 GCA_937915515.1 uncultured Clostridia bacterium | reverse complement strand
GTTATCGGCGGCGGGCCTGCGGGATTGTCCGCTGCCATAAATTTAAAAATACTAAACAAAAAGGTTGCTGTTTTTGCGGCGGAAGAAGCAAGCAAAAAACTGTTGCTGGCGCCGCTTATCCTAAATTATCTCGGTATCCCTGAAGTTAAGGGAAATAATTTGTCAGAACTATTTAACAACCACGCTAAAAGTATGGAAGTTGAGATAATTAACGCCAAAGTAAAAGCCGTTTACCCTACAAATGGCGGTTTTTTGCTTGACACCAACGACAAGTTAATTGACGTTACCGCCGTGATTTTAACTACCGGAGTAAGCAGTACTCCAAGCATAAAAAACGAGGAGAAGTTTTTGGGCAACGCCGTCAGTTATTGCGCCACATGCGATGCGCCGCTTATAAAAAACAAGACGGCTTGCATAATAGGTTATGACGAGGACAGCGTGCGCGAAGCCAATTTTGTCAGTGAAATTTGCGATAAAGTCATTTTTATACCTATGGGCAAGTTTTTGACCAAACTTAACGATAAAATTGAAGTTATTTTTGATAAGCCTATTGAATTTTTAGGCGACAATAAAGCGCAAACGCTTAAATGTTTAAAGCAAGAAATTATGGCTGATGGATTTTTTGTGCTTAAACCTCTGGCTGCGGACAAAATCCTTACCGGATTAGAAACAATTGACGGTGTTGTAAAAGTCAACAGAGACTTATCTACAAACATAAAAGGCGTTTTTGCCGCAGGAGATATTACCGGCAAGCCCTTTAAATACCAAAAATGCGCAGGCGAAGGACAAGTAGCCGCATTCAGCGCAGCCGAATACGTGGATAATTTGCTAAAGGAATCAGAACCTAAAGACACAAAAAAGGAAAAAAACGTAGAACCAAAAAAACCTGCAAAAAAATCGCCTAATAAAAAAGGAAATAAGACTTGAATGCTTTTTTGAGCAAAAAGTAAGACTAATTTTGTTGACAAACAAAGAATATTAAATGTAAAAAATGTTGTTTAAGATAGACAAAAACTTAATACAAAAAAAATTTTTGCTGTGCGTATCAGGCGGTGCAGACAGCATGGTTATGCTGCATAATTTTTTACTACAAATCGATAAATCTAATTTAATAGTTGTTACGGTTAATCATAATTTGCGTAAAGCGGGCGTAATCGACGCCCAATTTGTTTATGATTATTGTCAAAAAAATGGTGTTAGATGCATTATAAAAAATGTTTATGCCGCTGAGTTTTCTGAAACGTCTAAACAATCTATCGAGACTGCGGCGCGGCAGTTAAGATACCAAGTAATCGAAGAGGAAGCATCTGATTTTGATTATATCTGTTTAGCGCACCACAGTGACGACAATGCCGAAACAGTCCTGCTGCATATGTTGCGCGGCGGCGGCATAAGGGGAGCGGCAGGGATAAGGACTTTTAAC
>CALGIK010000123.1 GCA_937915515.1 uncultured Clostridia bacterium | reverse complement strand
AGAAGACAATCTTGTTCGTTGTTTTAATATTATGTGTGAAAAAATTAAGGATACTAATACTTATCCTCAAAGTTTTATATTTTCAATTGATTGTGAAGAACGAATTGCATAAGCTGGACGACGCTTTGAAAACGCTTATGTTATTGATATGGCTTCACTTTCTGTTGATGATATTGAGCATCCCAAATTATTAAGTTCTGAAGAATTTATTAGGAATTCACAAGAAATAAGGAGCATGTTGGAAAAGTAGTAAAACTTAGCTTGTAAAAAAAGGTAGTAAGCATTATGCTTACTACCTTTTTTGCTAGTGTCTTGCGACAATTTTCGCTAAACCGTTTACAAAAATATAGTATATATATTCGGTGTTCAAACACGGTTTCGATTGGCGGAGAGAGGGGGATTCGAACCCCCGTTACGTTTCAGCGTAAACACGATTTCCAATCGTGCTCATTCAACCGCTCTGACATCTCTCCACGGTATTATTTAGTTTTTATATTAGAGAGATGGCAGAGCGCTCTGTAGTCGCGTACCCGCTTGCTTTGCCATACGACATTCGTCTTTACGTAAGGAAAACGAAACATCTCTCCACGGTATTATTTAATTTTTATATTAGAGAGATGGCAGAGCGCTCTGTAGTCGCGTACCCTCTAGCTTTACCCTACGACATTCGTCTTTCCGTAAGGAAAACATAACATCTCTCAAATGACTTTATAAATGCAGCTTGCATATTATAACTTATTTGTTAATTTTTTGCAATACTTTTAAGCCTTTTTTGTTATAAGTTACTACGCTTAAAGCAATTTTTCCTTTATTTTTTTGAGTTCAATTTAACAGATACAAAAACACCGATGCATTAAAAACGCAACAGTGTTAGTAAAAACATATTCTCAAGTGCCAAAAACTTTAATAGACTATTTACCTTTTTGCTCAACTGTCAGCCTTTTTGTGCCTTCAAAAACCAGTCCCAAAGTGCCCGGACCCGTATGAGAACCCACAACAGGCCCTATATACCCCAAAGTTATATCGTTTATCCCTTCCGCCATAAGCATATTTTTAAGTTCCGTCGCTGTTTCAATATCGTCGGCGTGTGCTATGTAAGCACGTGTTTCACCTTCGCGGCGGTATTTAAGCATTGATTTTACCAAATATTTAAGCGATTTTGTCATGCCCTTTTCCTTATCAATAACCACAAGCTGTCCTTTATGGTTGATGACAATAATAGGTCTTATATTAAGCACCGTACCAAAAACTGCGGCGACTCCGCTTATACGTCCGCCCCTCTTTAAATGGAACAAATCTCTTGCCACAATAAAATGATGAAGCCTTTCAACAGACTCTTTAATTTCTTGCGCCGTATCCTCTGCCGAATAACCCTCTTCTCTCATTTTTATTGCTTTATCCAGCAAATACTTTTGTCCTTGCGTCGCAGCCTTTGAGTCAATAGCATAAATTTTGCGCTCGGGATACTTTAACATAACTTCCCTTGCGGCGGTCTGAGCATTTTCCGCCGTGGTGGAAAGTCCCGACGACAAAGACAAATGAACAAGGTCTCCCTTGTTTTCATTCAAAAGCTTTTCAAAATACTCAGCCGTTTCAAAAGCGTTTGCCTGAGACGTTTTGGGCATTTGTCCTTTACGCAATCCGTCATAAAAACTGCGGTACTCTTCTAAGGAATCAAAATTGTCATAATAAGGCACCTCGTCGATATAATACGACATTGGCAAATAGAAAACGTTTTTTTGTTTTAAAAAACTTTTATATGCGTCACAGCACGAATCCGATGAAAGAATAAAACTCATATTTAATTAACCCCTCTTTAATTGTGAGCAGTACTACCTGCTACTATGGGCAAAATTATAATATAAAACACAAAAAAAAACAATGTTTTTTTATATATTCTTTTATAAAACAACAAAATAGTACATATATTTTGCCAAAAACCATTAATAAATATCACGTGAGTAATGTTTCAATGCGTTTTGTTTTATAAAAACTAAAATATTTCCTCTCCAATAAATAAACAGATAAACTTCAAAAAAAGCCTTTATGTCTCTTATTTCTTGCAAGATAAATTATTGTTTCACCTCTGTTGACATCCTTCAATTTTTATTTTATAATGAACTGTGTTTTACAATAAAGGTCGGCTAAAGTTAGTTTAACAAAACTGACTTTAAATTAAATTTACGTCGGGGAGCAATATCTAGTGGACTTATTTGAAAAATGTAATAAAGACTTAGCCAAGGAAATTATCGAAAAAAATCTATATCCGTATTTTCATACCCTTCAGTCACGCCAGGGCGCCGAAGTGGTCATGGAAGGCAACCGCAAAATAATGCTGGGGAGCAACAATTATTTAGGTTTGACGACTCATCCAAAAGTAATAAATGCCGGAATAGATGCGTTAAACAAATACGGCTCGGGCTGCAGCGGCAGCCGATTTTTAAACGGAACGCTTGATTTACACTTAGAACTCGAAAAAGAGCTGGCAGAATTTTTAGAAAAAGAAGCCGCCCTTACATTCGGCACAGGTTTTCAGTCAAATTTGGGTATTATCAGCGCAATAACGGGCAGAGGCGACTTTATCCTCAACGACCGCGAAAATCACGCAAGCATATATGACGCTTGCAAATTAAGTTATGCCACAACTTTAAGATATAAGCATGGCGACATGGACGATTTAGAGGCGCAACTGTTAAAAATCCCCATGAACGCAGGCATACTTATTGTCACCGACGGCGTATTCAGTATGAGCGGCGACATATGTAAACTTCCCGATATTGTTTATCTTGCTACAAAATACGGCGCAAGGGTTATGGTGGACGATGCGCACGGACTGGGCATATTAGGCAACGGAGGACGCGGCACTGCCGACCATTTTGGTCTGACAAACAGAGTGGACATTATTATGGGCACTTTTTCTAAATCACTGGCTAGCTTAGGAGGCTACATGGTCGCCGACAAAAAAGTAGTTGATTTTGTTCGTCATAGCAGCCGCCCCTTTATTTTTAGCGCAAGTATGACTCCTGCAAATTGCAACTGCGCCTTAGCGGCTCTAAATATACTTAAAGAAAATCCAAAGTTGGTTATTCACCTAAACGAACTGAGCGCATATTTGCGTGACGGACTTTTAGCGCGCGGCATCAAGATAAAACAAAGTTCTACTCCCATTGTGCCTATATATACATATGACTTTTTGGATACGCTGTGGTACGGCAAAAAATTGTATGAGGAAGGCGTATATGTCAACCCCGTGTT
>CALGIK010000122.1 GCA_937915515.1 uncultured Clostridia bacterium | reverse complement strand
GGCATCGTAGGCTATCAATCGGCTGGCTCTACAACAAATTGCTCAATTATAAATTGTATTATTACATATTCAAACATCAGTAATGAAAGCCGTACTTTGCAGCCAAATATTGGAATAATCATAGGACATTTATCCGGAGGTAGTTCTTCGGGAAATACGTGGATTGACGTTGGAGTTTCCGATAGTAACTTGCATGTAGTAACATGGTATGAATTGCTCATTATCAAGCGCACTTGGGACCAAAGTCTTTATTCCGGTGAGAGAGAAATTGGCAAAGTAAGTTAGCTGAAATTGATTACTAAGAAAAGCGGGAACTAACCCCCGCTTTTTTAAACCTATTGAAGTTTTGGAATATATTTTTAAACTATCAATAATGAAAAAATAAATAATAATTTTTTTATGAAAAAACCGTCTAATAAACGGTTGACTATTGACATTGTTAGTATTAAAATAATTTAATGCAGTAATTTCGCCTAATAAAGGGACGTTAAAATGCTTTTTGAATCATTTTTATGCCCCTCATTTAACAGCAGATGCTTTTTTCAATATCAGTATATACAAATTTCGACAGAAAAGTCAAGGCAATTACAAAAAATAAATTTTTTTGAGGTAGGATAGATGCAAATTCGTACACAAAAATTCGGCAATACGGAAAGAAAGACGTTTTCAAAAATCAGAGAGGTTATCAATCTTCCCAATTTGATTGAGGTTCAAAAAAGCAGTTATGAAGCTTTTGTCAAATCGGGTATCAGAGAGGTATTTGATGACTTTTCGCCTATAGTGGACTACTCCGGGCGTTTTGAACTGCAATTTTTAGACTACAGTATAGAGAATAAATCCAAATATTCCGAAAACGAGTGCCGCATGCGTGACGCAACCTATGCCGCTCCGTTAAAACTTAAAGTAGGATTGGTGCGCAGCGATACGGGCGAAATAACCGAACAGGAAATTTTTATGGGAGACTTCCCATTGATGACCGAAAACGGAAGTTTTATCATAAACGGCGCCGAAAGAGTCGTCGTCAGTCAATTGGTGCGCAGTCCCGGTGTTTATGCTTCTACCGAAATGGACAAAAGCGGCAAGCCCAAATTTGATACTACAATCATTCCAAACAGGGGAGCATGGCTTGAGTTTGTTCATGACGCCAACAATGACGTATTATATGTTCACGTTGACCGCAACCGCAAACTACCCGCTACGGTACTTTTAAGAGCGATAGGTATTTCTTCGGATCAGCAAATTAAAGAATTGTTTTTTAACGATGCTACCATTGTCAACACCTGCGAAAAGGACGACAGCAAAGATGAAAGGGCAGGCAAGCTTGAGTTATACAAGCGTTTGCGCCCCGGCGAAATCCCCACTGACGAATCGATAAACAAACAACTTCACGATTTGCTTTTTGATGCTAAGCGTTACGATTTAGCTAGAGTGGGCCGCTACAAATTTAACAAAAAACTAAGTTTGGCCAACCGTATAGCCGGTTACCGTGATAATTCCTGCAACTATGTTACTTATACATTGGCAGAAGATGTCAGTGTTACTCTAAACACATCTAAAGGTGTAAAAACTTTAAACTTAGGTTCTAAAGGCGACTCTGTCACGCCCGAACAAGCATATGAAATTCAACACAGCGGCGTTAATGTTGTTTATATCCTCGATGCGCACAACAATGCCGCAAAAGTAAAGATTATCGGCAACAACACCGTAGACATTAAATACTATCTTTCTTTGATTGATAAGCAATATTCGAAGTTTGATTTTAAAGCCTTAGGAATAAACGAAAACGTCGATTTGGACGAATTAAATAAGATATTGGCGCAAAATTTACCCATAGACCAAACGGTTGGAGCATTAATTGCTTCACGTGACATGCTGATTAAACGTCACATAACTGTCGAAGATATTGTTGCGACGGTTAACTATAATCTTTGTTTAAAGCACGGCATCGGCACGGTGGACAACATCGACCATTTAGGCAATAGACGTGTCAGAAGCGTGGGCGAATTGCTGCAAAACCAATTTCGTATAGGTATCGCCCGCCTCGAAAGAGTAATCAGAGAAAGGATGGCAATTCAGGAGGTAGACAAAGCTACTCCCCAAAGCCTTATAAATGTGCGCCCTGTGACTTCTTCAATAAAAGAGTTTTTTGGCAGCAGCCAACTGTCTCAGTTTATGGATCAAACAAATCCGATAGCTGAATTGACCCATAAACGTAAACTGTCGGCATTGGGACCCGGAGGCTTAAACAGAGAGCGTGCAACCTTTGACGTACGTGACGTTCACTATTCCCATTATGGGAGAATGTGTCCGATAGAAACTCCCGAAGGACAAAACATAGGACTTATTACCTCTTTGGCAAGTTACGCACGCATTAACGAATACGGCTTTATCGAAAGTCCTTACCGCAAAGTTGATCCAAAAAATAATAAAGTAACAGACGAGGTAAATTACCTGACTGCCGACGTTGAAGACGGCAGCATCATAGCTCAAGCTAACGAACCGCTTGACGAAAACGAATGGTTTGTAAACGAGCGTGTCACCTGCCGCTATAAAGCCGATATTAAGGAATATCCTGCTGATATAGTAGATTATATGGACGTAAGCCCAAAACAGCTTGTATCGGTAGCAACCAGCCTTATTCCCTTCTTAGAAAACGACGATACAAACAGAGCTTTGATGGGGTCTAACATGCAGCGTCAAGCTGTACCCCTTTTGGTAACTGAGTCGCCTATTGTAGCGACGGGTATCGAAGACAGCATCGCTTATGACAGCGGCGTTATGATATTGGCCGACGTAGACGGAGTAGTCAGCCGTGTTACAAGCAGAGCCATTGAAGTAAAGGATAAAAACGGTTTTACACATATTTATCCTCTTAAAAAATTTGCCCGCAGCAACCAGGGTACTTGTATAAATCAGCACC
>CALGIK010000121.1 GCA_937915515.1 uncultured Clostridia bacterium | reverse complement strand
GTAAAAAAGTAATATAAATTAAAGTTTTACGCTTACTTCGCCGCTGTTAAGTATTCCTCTTGTTTTGTCAGAGTAATTGACAATCAAATTAAATTCGTCGTCAATTTCTTCCACAAAAGCGATCCTGCCGTCGCTTACTTTTACTGTTTTCCCCGTTAATAAACTTTTTTGACGATACTCCTCCAAAAAGGTTTTATCGGCTATATTTTTGTAGTAAGCATAAAAATTGTTTAGTACCGCCGCAACCAACTTGTTGTTGGTTTCTTCAAGACAATCTTCGTCCAGATTTGTCGCTGTTTCTCTAATTTCCTGAGGAAAACCGTTAAAAGGACGGTTGACGTTTATGCCTATGCCCACAACGGCAAAATTAAGTTTGTTGTTTTCGATGTCCGTTTCGCCCTCGGTCAAAATCCCGCAGACT
This sequence comes from uncultured Clostridia bacterium, assembly GCA_937915515.1. Classification (GTDB taxonomy): domain Bacteria; phylum Bacillota; class Clostridia; order Christensenellales; family CAG-314; genus SFEB01. Next base: position 8,017 of record CALGIK010000121.1, on the reverse strand, counting down.
TTTTTGTTTTTGTAATAAATATCGTTTACCCATTTTATTTGTGTGCTTATACCAAAAATTTTTTCAATCGCATTGCATACGGCAACGGCGGAAAGTGTAGTCAAATAAAGACTCTTGTTTAAATCTATGTCGGGTCTGACCAATATGCTAAAATATACGCCGCTGTCAACAGGCGAAAAAAATGTTCTGTTACGCCTGCCTTTGCCGCTTGTCTGTTGTCGTGCTGCTATTGTCAGTCCCTCTTTTGCGCCCTCTCTCGCCTGTTTTTTAACCTCGTTGTTTGTACTGTCTACACTGTTAAACAATATTACGTCAAAAAAAACATTGTTTAAATACTTTTTTATCCCCTGTGCGGATAAAATATTGCCTACAAGCGTATAACCTTTATTTGGCGTCGAAATAATGGGATACCCTTCGTCACACAGCGCTTTTGCCGCTTTGCTGACGGCGTTTTTGCTGACAAAAAACTTTTGCGCAAACTTTGTGCCGTTTACAAAACTACCTCGATTATTCTCCAAAACTTCTAACAATTCATCTTTAAGCATTGTATTCTCCAATAATCTAATAAACACTAAAAATATATCAAAAAGGAAAATAATTGTCAACCAAATTAAATATTGCGGTTTACAATTATTTATTAAAAATTAACCAGAGCGGATAAAAAATTTATATTTTCGTTATTGTCACGTTTAATAGCTGCGTCTAACAGTTGTAAAAGAGAGCTGTGCTCAAAACACCTGTTTAAGCCTGCTACACAGTCAACAAAATCGTTATTGCTTTTAGGCTGATAAAAAATAAGGCAAAATTTAGTTAGCGCATATACAATACAGAGTTGGGAAAATCCGCTAAACACAACAACATCGGCGGGAAATCTCTCATAAAAAATGTGATTAATCATTGTTTTTTCAAGCTTAACTTGCCAGTTTTCAAAACTATTTTCAAATTCTTGTTTCAAAATCAGGTAGCGTTTATATAAAAAAGTATAATTCTCAAAATCGTTCGGCATAGTAATATTATCAAAGACTTTGTAATATTTGTCAAAATTAACGCTGTAATTAAGTGCTTCTTGGCATAACTCTAAAATGTCTATAAATACATTTATTTTGGCGAAAGTTTTATTTTCGCAAATACTTATCAATTTTGGCGCATAACCGTTGTTTATTAAATAATTTCCTAAAATACTAAAACGTTTTGCCAGCGGCTTTGTGCGGTCTTCCAAAATTTCTACAGCTTTATTTTGGAGAAATATTGCTTTTTCCTCCTCGCTGTTGTCTTCGTTTTTGCTTATTTTTTCTTGACTTTTGTAAAAATATGCACTGTCAAACATCTCTGCCGTCATCATTTTAACCTTATTGTCGTCGGCATACAACAACTCTAAAACGGCTTCGCAGCTGTTGGCGCAAGAACCTTCCTTAAGCGCATCAAAAAGAATATTTCTCGGATACAGCCTGCAAACAGCAGGTAAAGCCATTTCGCCGCATTCCTTATGCAAGAGACACTTTCCGTCTGTCCTGTCACGCAAAGGACAATTGCCCAAATAATCACGTTTTATTAAAGCGTAACTTTCCTCTGTGGGTTTATCCAAAACGCACAACGCCGCATCAATTTTAGAACGCATACTTTTTTTGCACAAAAAACCTAACAAATGACAGTATTCTAAATAACTTATGGTGACTTTCCAACCGACACAACAGCAATTACGGCATTCGCCGCATTTACACCTAAACTTTAAAAAATAATCCGGTACGAATAATTTTCGCATATAACCTTTATTTAATGATTTTGTATCATAAACCTATTTTTTTAAATCGTCAATAATTTGATAAAAAAATATTTTGTTTTTTTTTAATAATCAATATTTTTGATAAAATCAATTTAAGCACAAAGGCTTTTATTTTAAATGATTTTCTCGATAGGCCAAAAAAGTTATAAGTTTGGTTTTGGTAAAACAGCTTAACCTCTCTTTTGCATTTTCCCTAATAAAAATTTGGCTTTTTTAAAAAAATTACGTTAAAATGATTGACAAAATGATACATTTATATATAATTATTTTTTGTTTAGTATTAATTAACCAAAAGTTTACTGTGGCTAAACTTTTTAAAAATTTACGAGGTATAAATGAAAATCGGCGGCAAAATTAAACAATTTAGGCAAAAAGCGGCTTTGACACAGGAGGAATTGGCGGACCGTTGCGAATTGACAAAAGGTTATATCAGTCAGCTCGAAAACGACAATACCAACCCGAGTATAGCGACATTAGAAGACATCGTTAATGCTCTGGGTGCATCTTTGTCCGATTTGTTTAGCGAGGACTGCCCTCCCGAAGTGGTTTTTAAGGCGGAAAACGTCTGTGTCAAGCAAAATGAAGGATACAGCACAACCTGGTTAATCTCAAACAGCACAATAAACGAGATGGAGCCGATTCTGGCTGAAATCAAGCCCGACTGTTCTACCGACCCTGACGTGCCTCACGAAGGTGAGGAGTTTGGATATGTTTTAGAAGGTAAAATTACTGTTGTAGTGGGAAAAAACACTTACAAATGTTCTAAGGGCGACAGTTTTTATTTTAAAAGTGAAAAAACTCATTATATGATTAATAAGGGCGCCAAAACGGCAAAAATACTATGGATATCAAGTCCGCCGAATTTTTAGAGGTACATATGAATAACGCAAACAACAAGGTTGACATTTTACAGCTCAAAAACGTGACCAAAACTTTTGAAGACGGAAAAAAAGCTGTACGCAACATGAGCCTTAATATCAAAAAAGGTGAATTTGTAACGCTGCTGGGTCCTTCCGGCTGCGGAAAAACCACTACTTTAAGACTAATTGCCGGTTTTGAAATGCCCGACGAAGGCGGAGGACAGATACTGTTTAACGGAGAGGATATAACACGTCTTCCTCCGTATAAACGCGCTTTAAATACCGTTTTTCAGAGATACGCGCTTTTTCCCCACCTTAATGTATACAATAATGTGGCTTTCGGACTGAAGATGAAATTTGTCCCCGATGCAGAATACGTTGACAAAAACGGCGATACGGTGCAAACATTCAGAAAACTTACAAAAGAGGAAATTTCCGTTAAGGTAAAAAATGCGCTTAAAATGGTAGACTTGGAAGATTACGGTCACCGTAACGTCAACAGCCTTTCGGGAGGACAGATGCAGCGTGTGGCAATAGCACGAGCGCTTGTTAACGAACCTGAGATTTTACTGTTGGACGAACCTTTAGGCGCACTTGACCTGAAAATGCGTTAGGATATGCAAATAGAGCTTATGCAAATGCATAGCAGATTAGGCATTACCTTTATTTATGTTACGCACGATCAGGAAGAAGCGTTGACTATGAGCGACACCATCGTAATAATGCGTGACGGAATTATTCAGCAGATAGCCTCCCCAAAAAAGATATACGACGAGCCTGCAAACGCTTTTGTCGCCGATTTTATCGGCGAAAGCAATATTTACAGCGGCGTCATGAAAAGAGATTTTTTTGTTGAAGTATTAAACCGTGAAGTTGAGTGCGTGGACAAAGGATTTAAACGCAACGAGCCGGTAGATATTATTATACGCCCCGAAGACGTAGAAATTTTGTCTATAGACGACCCAAAAAATTTGTTTAGTGCAGTTGTAACAAGCGCAGTATTTAAGGGCGACCATTTTCAGATAACTGCCGAAACAACAGACGACGAACACAGTGAAATACTTGCACACAGCAATCAAACCAATATAAAAACCGGCGATCTTATCGGTTTATATATTAAGCCCTTTGATTTTCATATAATGCACAAAAACCGCATTATAAACGAAATTGTGACGGAGATGGCGGACGAAAATTCTGTTTATATTTGCGGAACGGAATTTCCCTGTGTCAGCAACTTGCAAAAAGGCACGCCTGTAAACGTAAAAATTGATTTTGATGACGTTATTGTTTTTGACGACGAAAACGACGGTATAATAGGAGGCACGGTAATTACAAGCATCTATAAAGGAAGCTATTATCAATGCATTATCCGCACCGACGAAGGCTATGATTTTTTTGTGGATACCGAAGACGACTGGCTTGTTGATGACAGAGTAGGACTTTCGGTTAAACCGGAAAAAATTCTTATTTCCGAAATTAAAACTACTGCGGAGGCTGTTGATGGCTAAAAAGATAGTTTTAAACGCTAAATATCAAAACAAAAATCAAAAAGGTAAAAAATTAAAAAAGCTGTTTATGTTAAACCGCAAGGTTTTCAGCTATCCTTATATTGCATTTTTGACGCTGTTTGTTATTGCGCCCCTTTTACTCATACTTATAAATGCTTTTTTGGTAAACGGCACATTCTCGCTTCAAAATTTTGTTAATTTTTTTACCGAAAGCACCTCATTATCGACGCTCAGCGATAGCCTGTTGGTGGGTTTTGTAACCACAGTGCTTTGTATTGTTATCGGTTATCCCGTCGCCTACATTCTCTCAAAAATGGACAGCGGCAAAGTGCTGGTCTTGCTGTTTGTCTTGCCTATGTGGGTAAACTTTTTGATACGCACCCTCGCAACAAAAACCATATTCGAAAGCTTGGGCGTAAAGTTAGGCATGGGAACGGTAATTTTTGGTATGGTTTACAATTATCTGCCTTTTATGATTTTGCCTCTTCATACGACATTATCGAGCATAGACAAAAGCTACAGCGAAGCGGCGCAAGACCTTGGCGCCGACAGCATCACAAGCTTTTTAAACATTACGTTGCCCTTATCTTTGCCCGGTATAATAAGCGGAATAACTATGGTTTTTGTGCCTACTATCAGCACCTTTGCCATAAGCGAACTTTTATCAAACAATCAGATATTGTTATTCGGCGACAGCATAAACTTAAAATTTAGTCAAGATATGTACGGAGTGGGAAGTGTCATGAGTATCATAATGCTTCTATTTGTTTTAATAAGCAATGGGCTGATAAACAAATTTCAAGGTAAAACAGTTGACGAGGCAAGGAGGAATCTATGGTAAAAAAGAATTTTATTAAGGTTTTTAGCAAACTATACCTTGCTCTTATCTTATTGTTTTTGTATGCACCCGTATTGTGTATAATAATCTTTTCGTTTTTTAATACCGACCTGTTTACATTCAAAAACGGTTTCAGTTTTGAAGCGTATACGTCGATATTTACAAGCAGCAAAAGTATAGACTTGTGGAACGCTATCGGTAACACAGCTTTTATTGCCGTAATCGCCGCTACCGTCAGCACAGTTTTAGGGACTTTTTCGGCAATAGGAATTTTTAATTTGAGTAAGCGTACACGCAGAGCCGTCAAAAATATTAATCAACTGCCGGTAATAAACAGCGAGATAGTTATGGCGGTATCTTTTATGGTCTTTTTCAGCACCTTTGCTTTTCCCGAAGGATATCTTAGGCTGACATTAGCGCATATCGCTTTTTGCACCCCTTATGTTGTGCTTAACGTAATGCCTCAGCTCACGCAAATGGACCCCAATATTTATGAGGCGGCGCTTGACCTTGGCGCTAACCCCAACAAAGCGCTTACAAAAGTCATGCTGCCTATTTTAAAGCCGGGGATAATTAGCGGTTTTGTATTGAGTTTTACCTTATCAATGGATGATTTTATTATTACTCAAATAAATAAAGGCAATACAGGTATCGAAACACTATCGACCTTTATTTACGGCGATGCACACCGAAAAGGCATGGAACCCTTTTGGTTTGCGGTTTTCAGTATAATTTTTGTCTTAATACTGACAATATTGTTGGTTATTAATTTAAAAAAGTCTAGTTTAAAGGAGAATAAAAATGAAAAAATTTAAAACAGTATGTCTATTTGTCGCCCTCACAATGATTTTTGTTGTAATGGGTGTGCTGTTTGCGGGATGTACACGTTATGACGAAACCCTGATTATCTACAACTGGGAAGATTACATTTACAGCAAACAAGACCTGCAAGTCGATTTTAACGATTACTACTTAAAAAAGACAGGCAAAACGGTTAAGGTAAGATACACTACCTTTGACACCAACGAAACGATGCTGAGCAAATTAATAAACAGCAATACCGTTGTGGACGTGATATGCCCCAGCGAATACGCCATTCAAAAATTACTTGTTAACAACTTGCTGCAAAAAATAACCTTACAGGACGAAGAACCGATAAGCACCTTAGATAACATCAATCAGGAAATTTACAGCAAGGTAGGCAATCTGTTTGCAAGCGAAACGGGCGAAGTGGCAAATATAAATGATTATTATGTGCCTTATATGATGGGGACCTTAGGCATCTTGTATAATGCCGACATAGTGACAGAGGACGATTTGGCTTGCGGTTGGGGATTACTTTGGAACGAAAACAACAATCCCGCTCTAAACGGCAAAATATATATGAAGGACAGTATCCGTGACAGTTATGCGGCGGCAGTTTTATACCTAAAAGAAAAAGGCAATTTGCCTGCCGGTTACGAAACAAAATCCGTGCAGGAATTAATTAATGATACTTCCCCTACCTTACTCAGCGCAGTTGACGCCGTTTTAAAACAACAAAAATCTAAACTGAAGGGTTATGAGGTAGATTTTGGCAAGCAGGAAATGATTTCGGGGAAAGTGCTCGTGGACCTTGCTTGGTCTGGCGACGCTATGTACGCTATAGAAGAAGCCGAATTAAGCGGAGTCAATTTAGAATATTTTGTGCCCGAAACAGGCGGCAATATATGGTTTGACGGTTGGGTCATCCCTACTTGCGCACAAAACAGAGCTGCCGCAAGAGCCTTTATCGAATTTTTAAATCAGCCCGAAACAGCCGTTAAAAATATGATTGAAATATGTTATACAAGCGCTGTTGACAAGGATGTTTTGGCAGAAAATCAAGATGTTGTTTCTTTGTTAGAAGAAGCTGAATACAACGCCCAAGAGTTTTTTGCCGACGAAGTACGCTATCCTAATTACGCTGACGTTAATTTAGGGGTTATGAAGGATTTTGGTACTAATAACACTCAAGTCGTATCCATGTGGGAAGGAATAAAAGGCAGCGATACTAACTTAACGGCGCTTTGGATAATCCTTATTGTTTTAGGCGCCGTGATGATAACTTTTGCGGTAATTTACACTTTAAGAAACACAAAACGCAAAGTAATAAAAAAGAAATAGCTTTTTGTAATTGATTTAAAAATATATACAACTTCATAGATTTTAAATAACAGCCGCTGCAAATTGCCGCGGCTGTTATTTAAGGAGCAAAATGACTTTTAAGAAAAGACTTTTTGTCTTAAATTTTATTTTACTAATTTTAAAGTATCGATAAATTCGTCATTGGTGGCTGTGCAGGTAATCATATCCATAAGCTGCAAACAAGCATCCAAATTGTCGGAACGACTAAGTTTACGGCGAATAAGCCACATCCCTTCAAGCTCTTTTTGCGAAAGAAGCATTTCTTCTCTTCTGGTACTGCTTTTACGCAAATCAATGGCGGGGAAAATACGCCTGTCGGATAATTCCCTGTCCAAATGTATTTCCATATTGCCGGTGCCCTTAAATTCCTCATAAATTATATCGTCCATACGGCTGCCGGTTTCCACAAGAGCCGTAGCTAATATTGTAAGACTTCCGCCTGTGACGACACGCCTTGCCGAGCCAAAAAAGGCTTTTGGCGTTTCGAGAGCGGCAATATCCAATCCGCCTGAAAGAGTACGGCCGCTGACCTCTGCCGTTTTGTTGTAGGCGCGCGCTAAGCGTGTTATGCTGTCGAGAAGTATCAGCACGTCCTGACCTTGTTCGACCCTGTGTTTACAATTGGATAAAAGCATCTCGGCTACGGCTGTATGATGAAAGGGCGTTTGGTCAAAAGTGCTGAAAACCACTTCGGCGTTAGGAACGCTTTCCTTAAAGTCGGTAACTTCTTCGGGGCGTTCATCGATAAGCAAAATAAAAACTTTGATTTTGTCTCCATAGCTTTTTGTGACGGATTGCGCTATTTTTTTGAGCAGGGTGGTTTTGCCTGTTTTAGGGGGTGCGACGATTAAACAGGCAAAAC
>CALGIK010000120.1 GCA_937915515.1 uncultured Clostridia bacterium | reverse complement strand
CGCGTTTTTTCGTCAAATGTTTGACGTCCTCTGCTAAGCGTAAAATTTTCGACGTTTTGCGCCACAAAATATATTTTGTTTTTTACATAAAAAGTATTTACCCCGTCTACAAAAATGGGGCTGTTGTCTAAGACACAATCAAATTCTACGCTATAACCTACACTTTCTTTAAGTATATCGGCACTTACTCGTTGCGCATCAATATAACACCCCAAAAGACAGTTGTTATATTTTTTTACGCTGCCGTTTTGCGTCACTTCAAAATCGCGCAAAGTAACAAAAGTGTAATCTCTATAAAAAACAAAGTAATCCGTCAGTTTTGCGGTAATGCTGACTTTTTCATTATGATACTCCTCTGCCGTAATTCTTTTAAAAGCAAAATTGAAATTAATAAAACCTAAAACACCGCATATAACGGCAAGTAAAAAAGTCACAGCACCTTTTAATCTTTTTTTCACAAAAAAAACAACTATGACAAAAACAGATAAAGCCAGAGTTAGGTAAAAAACCCATATATAACCTTTGAGAGCAGCATAAGCGCACAAAATACCGACGATAAAACACACTGCAAAAAGTGCAAAAGGTCTGATATTAACAAACCGTTTTTGGGTATTTAAAAACCGTTTATTGTTCATAAGCTTTCCCCTATAAAAAGCATATAAAAAACCTCTGCGTATTCGTCTGCGGTTAAAACAGTTTCCAATATGCTTTTGTTCTGGATTTTTCCGTACTCGCTTTTGTAAAGGTTTATCTTTTGTATAACGTCTGCGCTTATGCCTAAGGATAGCGCAAATTGTTCAAAATAGGGCGAATTAACATTTATTACGTATTCTCTGTTTCCGGCTTTGTCAAAAAAATTTATGTATAATGTTTTTTTTCTTATGTCGACAGCCTTGTCTAAATCTCCCCCGTAGACGTCAAAACAAGATACCCCCTCTATTAATCCTGCTCTAATAAGCAAATCACCGTATGTTTCGCCTATTTCAACGGTATAATACCCTACATAAAAAACAGCACCGTCAACATAAATAACACCGCTGTCAACATTTTTATTTATGAAGTATTTTTTAAAGGAATACATGTCCGAAAAAACAAAGGGATTTTTAAATCCGCCGCAAAAAAAAGCCGTCAAAATCAAGGCGCAAGTAACGGCAATCAACACACTATAAAAAATAATTTGCACTTTATTTCTCATTTAAATATAAAAATATTCCCGCCGTGGCCGTCGGATTTGCTTAGTCAACCTGAAATAAATTCAGGTGGGTAACCTGCTTATATTTTCTGTCTTCCGCCCGAACAAAAACTGTTTTTACCCGTTAAGGCATGAGGCCTGACATAATAATATAGAGACAAAAGTTTCCCTTTTACTAACTGTGGTTGACGCACTGCAAATATACTCCTTACGCACCGGGCAGGAACCATTTACAATATATTTATCTGGTTATATTTTACACCAATAAACAAACTTTTTCAAGCGATTTTTTAAATTATATAGACAGCACTTTAATTTTCAATTAAGCTACATATACATTTACCCAAATAATCATCCTACAAGATACACTAATATGCTATAATAAAAGTTATGGTGTTGATACTTGCCACACACAACAAAAATAAGGTTAACGAAATTAAAGCAATTTTAGGCGGCAAATTTGATAAAATAGTTTCCGCAGACGAAATTGGTTTAACAGCGCAAGCAGAGGAAATTGGCAGCACTTTTTTTCAAAACGCCCTGTTAAAAGCAAATGGCTTGCTTGTTCAGTTAAAAAACAAGCCCGAAATAAGCGGCAAAATAGGCGATTACGCAGTGTTAAGCGACGACAGCGGAATATGCGTCGATGCGCTTTTTGGCGCTCGCGGGGTAAACAGCAACCGATATTTTAGCGAAGGCGACGACAAAGCAAACCGCACTCATATGCTTAAAATGTTAAAAGATAATCCAAAACGCCATGCGCATTTTGAAAGCAGTGTGGTTTTAATATACCCCGACGGCAAAGTGTTAAGCCAAAACGGTATTACAGAAGGCGAGATTTTACAAGAAGAAAAAGGAAGCGGCGGTTTTGGTTATGATTGCATTTTTTACAGTTACGACTTAAACAAAAGTTTTGGCGAGGCTACACCGCAAGAAAAAAACACCGTGAGCCACCGCGCCCGCGCATTAAATAATCTGCTTAAGTTACTGTAAAATTTATTTAAAAGTAGGACTAAAAACTTGACACCCTTACTCAATTA
>CALGIK010000119.1 GCA_937915515.1 uncultured Clostridia bacterium | reverse complement strand
GCCTGTAACTTCCTGACCTAAAACGCCTATTTCGAGCAATGCTTCTTTAAGCGGTTTCCAGTTGCTTATTTCGTCCTCAATCCAGGAAAAATTGACGTCGTTTTCGGCTCCGCCGATTGTATACGCGCACAGTTGAGTATAAGAAGTATAATCTTCCTCCCCGCCGCCCGTTGTATCAATGGCTTTTGTTTTGTATCTTAACAGTCCGCCTTGGTTAGCCGGAGACTCGTTTACAAAATGCTTGTACTCAAGCCAAAAATAATTTTTGGTCAAATCAAAACCGCTTATCGTTTCCTCTACTTTTGCACTGTCCGTTGCATCCACAAAATCAAGCGTTTCGTAAACCCTTATCAAAGTGCTTGTAACAACTTCTTCGTTTATTGTTTCCTCGATATGTTCAAAGGTCACGACAAAGCCTGTTTCACTGTCCTCAGTGTTTGTAAATTTAAAATAAAGCGTATCAAAGTGCTTGCTTTTGACAGTAAACTCGACAGCGTATTTGTTTAGATCAATTGTATTTATGGAAGTAACAAAACCCGTATCGGAAGTAGTGTTATAAACAGCATCAACACCGCCTGAGGTATTGATTGCCACACTGCTGTTGTTGGTCGTGCTGCCCTTAAATACCGTACCCGAGCTTGCTGCGGATACCGTGTTTAGGTTTAAGCCGAAACAAGCGATTGTAGCGCACAAAACCAAAATTAAGCTGAAAGTAACTATTTTTTTTAGATTCATGTTTCAGTCCTCCAAGTTGACGTGACTTAACTAATAAATTTTACAATAAAGACGGCTTCTTGTCAACAATTTAAACAAATACCGTATTATTTACTCTATATCGTCTTTTACATTTAACAATTTTTCTATCGGGAAGTCTGTCCAGGGTACACTCTCAGGCGGATAAACGAAAAACACCATTTTGTCTTTAGTAACAGGATGAGAAAAACAAAGTTTATATGCCCATAATGCTAAATTATGTTTGCCGTATTTGTCGCCGCCATAACGCGCGTCGCCAAAAATCGGTGTATTGATAGCGCTGAACTGTACTCTGATTTGATGACTGCGCCCCGTCTCAAGATTAACTTTTACCAATGCGGTGAGAGGCGTTGAGTCAAGGACTTTGTAAGAAAGCTCGGCACGCTTTGCGTCTTCGGTCAGTTGCGTGGCAACATACACCGTATTGTTTGAGGCATTTTTTTTTAAATAATTGACCAGTGTGCCGCTTTTTGCTCTTGGGCTGCCGCATGTTACCGCCAGATAATTTTTTTTAATTTCCCTGTCGGCAAAAGCCTTAGAAAGCCGCGCTGCGCATTTAGAATTGCGGGCAAATACCATTATCCCGCCTGTTGTCCTGTCAAGTCTGTGCACAAGGCCTAAAAAAGCGTTACCTTCCTTATTATATTTTTGCTTAATATAATTCTTTAAAACCGTTAATAAATCGTCATCGCCGCTGATGTCTTGCTGAACGGGCATATTTTGCGGTTTTAGCACCACTAAGATGTGATTATCTTCAAATAATACGGGGATATCATCCATTGTATATTGTTTTTTCATTAATTATCTCCGATAAATAAACCGCTTGCGCCGCACGGCAGAAATATATTTTGACGTGTCGGCAAACATACCTCGTAAGCTTCAACCTTTCCTTGTTTTTTTGCTATCGTTAACGTCAGCAGATTTTTTAAAACCGTCGGCTGCAAACCTGTGGTGTAGCTGTTTAAAAGTACAAATAATGGTTTGTCGCTTAAAACCTTTGAACACAGCGTTAAGAAATCAAAAATATTGTCTTCTATTTTCCAGACTTCGCCGTTGGGGCCACGTCCGTAACTGGGCGGGTCCATAATTATAGCATCATAAAAGTGACCCCGCTTAATCTCTCTATTTATAAATTTTGAGCAATCGTCCACTATATAACGCACAGGCTTGACGCTTAAACCGTTTAATTCTATATTTTGTTTTGCCCGCTCCACCATGTTTTTTGCGCTGTCAACATGAGTTACTGCGGCTCCGGCATATGCGCAAGCTACGGTAGCGCCGCCGGTATAAGCAAAAAGATTAAGTACGCTAATCGGTCTATCGGCATTTTTTATGAGATCTATCATTATTGACCAATTTGCCGCCTGTTCGGGGAAGAGCCCCGTATGCTTAAAGCCCATGGGTTTTATCATAAAACGCAAATTACGCCAACAAACAATCCACTGCGAAAGCGGCTTAAAAAACTGCCATGCACCGCCGCCTGTTTCGCTTCGGGAGTATTTTGCGCTTATCTCAGCATATTGCTCAAGCGGTTTTTCTGACTGCCAAATTACCTGAGGGTCGGGGCGCAAAAGTATTATGTCGCCCCACCTTTCGAGCTTTTCGCCGTTGCCAGAAGCTATAACTTCATAATCTTTCCACTCATCATTGTATCTCATAGAGTTATATCTTACTCAAATACATCGTTACGTTAAAGCCGTTGACGTCCCACTCTTTTGTAAATTGACCTGTTTTGCCAAAAGTCAGACTGTCACAAAGAGTATCGCTCATGATTTGTGATTTAAACATTTCTATTGCGGCATTTACCTCGTCATCGGCGTCTATCATTAAAGCTATATGGTCGGTGACGACAAGTCCGCATTCCTTACGCATGGTTTGAATTTTGCTGA
>CALGIK010000118.1 GCA_937915515.1 uncultured Clostridia bacterium | reverse complement strand
ATTAAGCAATTTGTCGCTTGTTAACGGACCGGTAGCAACAATATTTGCGCCCTCAAAAAAATCCACAGCTTCGGTATAATTTACCGTAATATTCGGATGCGTATTTATTAAATGCGTAACAGCTGCACTAAATTTTTCCCTGTCGACAGCAAGCGCACCGCCGGCGCTTACGGCGACCTTGTCGGCAACGGCAATCAGCTTGCTGTTTAGCCGTCGTAGTTCCTCTTTAAGCAGACCGCTCGCCGAATTTACATCGTTAGATTTAAAACTATTGCTGCATACAACTTCGGCAAGGTTAGAGCTGTGGTGTGCCGGCGACATAACTATCGGTTTGCATTCGACAAGCTGCACCTTTACACCCCTGTCAGCTAGCTGCAAAGCCGCCTCACAGCCGGCAAGTCCTCCGCCAATAACGGCGACTTTCATTGCTGCTCCTCTAATTTTGTTTCGTAATCGCATTGCTTATCGGAGCATTTTTCCACCGTTTTTGTTTTATATTCCTTTATGACGGTAAAGCTGCCGCATTTAGGACAAGTTTTGCCGCTGGGTACATCCCAACTAACAAAATCACAATCGGGATAACCTGTACAGCCAAAAAATATTCTCCCTGTTTTAGAAAACCTTTTTGCCACATCTTTGCCGCATTTGGGGCATTTTGCAACAATTGTAAGCAGCGGCTTTATATTTTTGCATTTGGGATAATTAGGACAGGCAAGATATTTTCCGTATTTTCCGCTTTTTTCCACCATCAGCGCACCGCATTTTTCGCAAGGTACTTCCGAAACTTTTTGTTCGGTTGTTTTAAGGCTTTTGTTGATATTGCAATTTTTGCAATACAAATATTTGCCAAATCTGCCACGGCGTATGACCATTAAATTTTTGCAGTTTTCGCAAGGCACGTCACTTAATTCGTCGGCAGCTTCAAAACGTTCTTCGCTTTTTGCTCCGTTGATTTTACTTTTAAAAGGTTCATAAAAATCAGAGATAAGTTTATGCCAATCCACCTGATTTTCTTCCACTTTATCCAGATTTTCCTCCATCTGCGCTGTAAAATCAGCGTCGACAATGTCAGGGAAAAATTTTTCAAGATAGTCTGTAACGGTAAGCCCTAACTGCGTAGGGATAAGCGTTTTAGTATCCTTTTCGACATATTCACGCTTATAAAGAGTGGTTAAAATCGATGCAAAGGTGCTAGGACGTCCTATGCCGTTGTCTTCGAGCGTCTTAATAAGCGAAGCTTCGCTAAAACGAGCCGGCGGTTTGGTAAACTTTTGTTCGCTTACTAAGTCCTTAAGCACCAATACGTCGTTTACGTTAAGTTCGGGTATTTTTTGATTATCGGTATCAGTCTCCTTATCTTCTTTTTCCTTATCTGCCATATTATAAACTGCTGTATAACCGTCAAAAACAAGAGTTTTCCCTCCGGCTTTAAAGGCGAATTCGCCGCAATTTATAATGACGTTTACGCTGTCGTAAACAGCTTTGACAGACTGACTGGATAAAAATCGGTCATAGATAAGTTTATACAATCTGTATTGATTGCGCGCCAATTTATCCTTTATTGATTCGGGCGTTATGGATAAATTAATGGGGCGTATCGCTTCGTGTGCGTCCTGACTGCCTTTTTTGCTTTTAAAATAATTTGGGGTTTCAGGTACATATTTAGTCCCGAAACGGGAGTCTAAAACTTCCCTAGCCGATTTTATTGCCTCTTCGCTTATGCGGGTGCTGTCTGTTCTGATATAAGTGACAAGCGCAATGTGTCCTTGACCCGTTATATCAAAGCCTTCGTACAACTGCTGAGCTATACGCATTACTTCGTTGCTGGTTAGACCCAATTTTTTTACGCCTTCCTGCTGCAAAGTGCTTGTGGTAAAGG
>CALGIK010000117.1 GCA_937915515.1 uncultured Clostridia bacterium | reverse complement strand
CTTCCGATCTGGTAAACGCAGACAGATTAAACAAAAAAAAGATAACAAATGAGCTATTTAGTATTAGTACATAAATTTCTTAAACATTTTTTAGGTAAGGTGTCAGACATAGTAAATACTTGACGAATATTGTTAAAAGTGATAAAATACACTAAATTATAATTCACTCAGCCGTTTTTCTGAGTGATTTTAATTATTATTAAGGGGGATAAATTTATAATGGCAGAAGAAGTCTATCTGACCGCGGAAGGTAAAAGAGAACTGGAGGAAAGGTTAAAATACCTAAAAACAAGCCGCCGTACCGAAATCAGCGAAAAAATAAAGGTAGCACGTGATTTCGGAGATTTGTCCGAAAATGCGGAATACGATGCCGCAAAAGCCGAGCAGTCGCAGGTAGAAGGCGAAATTCTTGAAATCGAATCAAAAATCAAGAACGCTAAAATTATCAACGAAGACAGCGTAAACCGCCGCAACGAAGTTAAATTGGGCAGTACCGTTACTTTGGAGACTTCCGACGGCAAACGTAAGGTTTACAAAATCGTAGGCACAACCGAAGCCGACCCGTTTTCGTCTCCGACAAGGATAAGCAACGAATCACCGATAGGCAGGGGAGTTTTAGGCAAGAGGAAGGAAGACAGCTTTATAGTTACTCTTCCTCAGGGCAAAACAGTAAAATATAAAATAGTTGATTTAGTAAAGTAAAAGGTAAAAAATGCAGGAAAATCCAAATAATATTACAAATACTGCTGTTGCAGAACAAGAAATTGACATAAACGAGGTTATGCGTGTTCGCCGTGAAAAGCTGAGCGCATTAGTAACCGGCGGCAAAAATCCCTTTGAGATTACACGTTTTGATCGTACCCATATTTCAAAACAGATTTTAGAAAATACTGAAATGTTATCGGACAAGCAGGTATCGGTAGGCGGCAGGATAATGTCCCGCCGAATTATGGGCAAAGCAAGTTTTTGCCATATTTTGGACGGCGACGGACAACTGCAGGTTTACGTAAAAAAAGATTTATTAGGCGAAGAGGGTTATGCTGAGTTTAAGGAAATGGATATAGGTGATATCGTCGGCGTTAAAGGTACTGTTTTTGTCACGCATACGGGAGAAACTTCAGTGCGTGCCGAAAGCATTACGCTTTTGTCAAAATCCTTGCGCCCTTTGCCCGAAAAATTTCATGGGTTAAAGGATACCGATACACGTTATCGCCAGCGTTACATCGATTTGATAGCCAATCCCGAAGTAAAAAAGACCTTTATAATCCGCAGCAAGGTAATAAGCGCTATAAGAGAATTTTTTGACCAAAAAGGTTATCTCGAAGTTGAAACGCCGGTGTTAAACACCATTGCAGGCGGTGCGTCGGCACGTCCTTTTATTACTCATCACAACAGCTTAAATATGGATATGTATTTACGCATAGCTACCGAGCTTTATTTAAAACGTCTTGTCGTAGGCGGGTTCGAAAAAGTTTACGAAATAGGCAGGATGTTTCGCAATGAAGGTATGGATATCCGCCATAATCCCGAATTTACAACAATTGAATTGTATGAAGCATATACCGACCTTTCGCATATGATGGAAATAGCTCAAGAAATGTTTATTTATTGTGCCGACAAGGTTTTAGGCACACGGATACTGCCCTACAACGAAACAGAAATAGATTTAAACAATTGGACACGTATTTCGATGATTGATGCTGTTAATAAGTATGTCGGTATCGATTTTGATGCAATAAAAGACGATACTACGGCAGTCGAAGCGGCAAAAAGCGTAGGGGTTGAGTTGGACAAAAACAAAAAGAGCTGGGGATACGCGCTTTATGAGGTTTTTGACCAAAAAGTGGAGGAAAAACTTATTCAACCTACAATTGTTTACGATTATCCCGTCGAAGTAAGCCCCTTGGCAAAAAAGAAGCCCGATGACAGCCGACTGACAGAGCGTTTTGAATTTTTTATTTACGCGAGGGAAATGGGCAACGCTTTTAGTGAGCTTAATGACCCCATAGACCAATACAACCGTTTTGCCGAGCAGGTAAAACAGCGTGCAGGCGGCGATGACGAAGCGCAGATGATGGACGAAGATTATGTTACCGCACTCGAATACGGCTTACCGCCGACTGGCGGATTAGGCATAGGTATCGACCGTATGATAATGTTGTTTACCAACAGTTATTCTATACGCGACGTGCTGCTTTTCCCCACTATGAAACCTTCATCAAAATGATATTTTTATCATAGAACCAGCATAAAAAACAAAACATATACAGAATAAAAAATGCACCTCTTACATAAAAGGTGCATTTTATTGTTTCACGATTATTTTATTTGTTGAATATTGCTTTGTAAGAAGCGCTTGCTTTAAACGCAGGGGCTTTGCATGCGGCAATCTTTACCTTTTCCTTGGTTTTGGGGTTTATACCTTCTCTCTCCGGCTTGTCCTTTAACTCAAACGTGCCAAAACCGAGCAATTGAACCTTATCACCGTTTATCAGAGTATCGTTGATTGTTGACAAGAAAGCCGAATAAAAAGCTTCCGCCTGTTTTTCTGTTGTGCCTGCCTTTTGGGCAACTGATTTTATTAATTCACCTTTATTCATTAAAATCCTCCTTAATGAAAAGATAATAACATATTACACTGTTATTGTCAATAGACGATATAATATTTCGTCAGAAATATTAAAAATAAATGTCTGTTTTTATAAGTATTTGCTGTGTATGAATACTAAACTATTATTCTACACTTAATTTGTCGTATGAAACAGCTTTGATTTTTGTGTTGTAAAAAGCCGTAAGCGCTTTTGAAAGCATTTCCATATCAAATGCGCCCATTGTTTCGCAAAAGGAATGCATGGCTAACTGCGGTATCCCCACGTCTACTGTACGTATACTAATCTGACGATTGCTTATGGCGCCTAAAGTGCTTCCGCTGCGTGCGTCGCTGCGGTTGTAAAAATCTTGGTAAGGGACGTCGGCTTTTTGCATAATCTCTTTAAATACCGCCGACGAAAAACTGTCCGTCATATAACTGAAGCCTGCATGGTGTTTAACGGCTATGCCTTTGCCGATAAGACATCTGTTGGTGGGGTCGCTCTTGCTTTCAAAATTAGGATGAACGGCGTGCGCATTGTCTAAGCTCACCATAAAGCCGTTGTTTACCGCATTTTTAAAATCCAACTTATCCTTTTTTAAGCTATAATTTACAGTTTTTAACACGTCTTTTAAAAACGTGCTGCCGGCGCCTTGTTTTGTGCTGCTGCCTATTTCTTCGTTATCGAAGCATGCGCAAACAGCTAAACTGTTGGGATTAGAATCAATTAAGGACATTATGCCGCCGTATGCTCCCGCTAAGTCGTCCAAACGTGGCGAAGCCATAAATTCGTTATTAATTCCAAAAGTATAGGGTTTAGAAGCGGGTACGATAAATAAGTCATAGTCTATAGCTTGTACATCGCCGACAAGAGTTTTAATTAAATCGAAATTTTTGCCTATGCCGATCAAAGGCATAAGGTCGGTTTGAGGATTAAGCGCAAACTTTTCGTTTGCCTCACGGTTAATATGGATAGCAAGGGAAGGTATAGTAACGTAAAAATCGCTTATTGCGGAAATACTCTTTAAATAATTGCCCTCTTTGATTATTACTCTGCCGGCAATTTTTAAAGGACGATCAAGCATTGTGTAATAAAGTCCGCCGCCGTAAGTTTCAACGTTTAGCTTAGCATAATTTTCGGTATATACTACGCTGTTGTTTTTAATACGCAAACAGGGACTGTCGGTATGTCCCGCTACAATATTAAAAGCGTAATTTGTCAATTGCCCCGTTTTAAAGGCTATAAGACTGCTTCCGTCACGTATCACAAAATACGAACTGTTGGCTTTAATTTCCCACTTTTGTCCTTCAGAAAGTTGTACAAAACCGTTTTCAAGTAAAATGCCCTTTAAATTTTCCACCGCTTGATAGGCGGTGTAGCTGACATCTAAAAACTCTAAAAAATCTTTAATCAAAATAACACCTCTTTTCTATGATACATTGTTTTTATCTTTAAGTAAACAAAATTAAGACCGTTATTATTTGCTTAATTCCTTAAGCATCTAAAGACGTAAAACCATAAGCGTCGACGTCAAATAATCCTCTGTCGGTAATTTTTAGCTGCGGTATTACTACCAGCGACATAAAGGACAGGCTCATAAAAGGCTCCGTCAAACTAGGAACGCCTAACTTATGCGCTATACCGATGAGTTCTTCCGTCTTTTTTAAGACGTAATCAGCGTTGCAATCGCTCATAAGTCCGGCTATAGGCAGCGGCAAAGTAGCTTGTTCTACCCCGTTCGAAAATACCGTCCAGCCGCCGCCGCATTTTATTATTCTGTTGACGGCTTTTACTATATCGGCGTCGTTGTCGCCAACGGCTATAATATTGTGGCTGTCATGCGCTACCGATAAAGCGATTGCGCCGTTTTTGATATTGTAATTTTCGATAAGTCCAACCCCTACGTTTCCTGTGTATTTATGGCGTTCGACCACGCAAATTTTGTTCAATCCCGCTGTTAATAGATAAAGATTATCCTGAGATAAATTGACCTCTCTAATTTCCTTAAAAGTAACAACATTATGCGGCATAATGCGCATTACCTTTGCCTTATTGCTTTTTAGTTTAATTTCCAACTGTTTTTTTATGATAGGTTTTGCATGCATGGTGTTTAAGACTGCTTTACTCGGCATGCTTTTAGCTTCAAACAACGCTTTGCCGTTTTCAGCAACCAATACACCGTTTTTGTAAACTTGTTTAACCGAAAAGTCTTTTATATCGTCAAATACGATAAAATCGGCTTTTCTGCCGCAAGCTATAGCTCCTCGGTCATTTAAGCCGTAACATTCGGCGGCATTAAGAGTGGCGACAGTAATGCAATCGACGATATCTTTTTGGAAATTTAGCAGCATACGAATATTA
>CALGIK010000116.1 GCA_937915515.1 uncultured Clostridia bacterium | reverse complement strand
CGTGACCGTAACGACAGTCAGAGAGCCTTTGCGCCTTTAAAAAAAGCAGAGGACGCTTGCGAATTGGATACATCGTTTTTATCCATTGAAGATGTTTTAAACAAGATTGAAGATATAATTAACAAAAAAGGAGTGAAATAATGGCATTAATACATAGATTGCGCTTTTGGTGCGCCTGGTGGGTGCGTTTAACTCATCCTTTGACAATTCATGGACAAAAAAAGTTTTCTGATAAAAAAGTAATTTATTGCATCAATCATCAATCCCGTCTTGATGCTGTTGTGTTTTTGTCTTACTTCAAAATTGCACCCATTTGTATATATAAAGCCGAATTTAGACAAAACAAATTTTTACGGGGGCTGTTTGATAAATTAGGCTATATACCTGTTAAGCGTGGTGAAGCCGATTTAAATGCTACAAAATTGTCACTGTCCGTTTTAAAAAACAACGGCAGTCTGCTTATTTTCCCCGAGGGGACACGCAACAGAGAGGGAGGACTTTTGCCTTTTAAAGAAGGAGCTGCGCTTTTGGCAATAAAAACCAAAACGCCGATACGTCCTTTTTATATTAAGCAGCATTTTAACAAAAAAGGCAAAACTTGCGGCAGAGCGCATATATTAGTAGGCGACGAGTTTGAATTATCTGAGTATTATGACGTAAAACTTGATGCACTCAGCCTTAACGAAGCAACCGAAAAGATACGCAGTAAAATATCTCAGTTAGGCGCAGAGCTTGAAGAAATTTTATCATCGTCAAAAAACAAAAAAAAGTAAAAGCTATTTTTTATTATATGTTGAAATATCGTAAAAAATATCAAAATAAAATAGAAGTGAAATGAAGATACTAATAAGTAAAAACAACGGTTTTTGCAACGGTGTAACCAGTGCTATCGATTTAGCATTAAATTCAAGTGCAAACGAAGGAAAAAACATTTATTCGTACGGAGAGATTGTCCATAATCCTATTGTTGTAAATATGCTGCAGCAAAGAGGGATTAAAGCGATTGATAATTTAGCAAAATTAATAAAAGGCGATAAGCTAATAATCCGCAGTCATGGCGCACATCCAAAAGTATATGAGTATTGTTTTGAGAAGGGTATAGAGATAATCGATGCTACTTGTCCTTTTGTTAAGAATATTCAGAATAAGGCAAAAACATATTATGAGCGCGGATACCAAATTGTGCTTGTAGGAAGTTATGACCACCCCGAAATAATAGGTATCAACGGTTGGTGCTGTGATACCGCCATAGTTTTTGACGGGGAAGGGGTATGCAATATTGATACGGACAAAAATATTTTGGTGCTGTTTCAGACTACATTCGACTGTTCAAAAGTTGCCCATGCGCTAAAAAATATTGCAGTAACTAACGCTAAAATACTTGAATTTTTCAACACTATTTGTTATACTACTAAAGATAGACAGCAATTTGCTGAGTATTCTTCTAAACACAGTGATTTTTGTGTGGTCGTTGGCGGCAAAAACAGCAGCAATACCAAAAAGCTGTATAATATTGCCAAAACCTTCAACAAAAACTCAATTTGGATCGAAAATACTTCGGATTTGCCTAGCTTATCGCAATATAATACTATCAGTCTCATAGCAGGCGCGTCAACTCCAAAGGAGTTGATGGAGGAGGTTTTGTCAAAAATGTTGAAAGACGCAAAAGACAACGCAGAAGTAATAGAACTACAGCCAGATCAAACAACGGCAGGCTCAGCAAGCGACCAACCGGAAGAACAACCGGCGCAACAGATTACCCCCACTGAGGAATCTGTAAAACCGACGGAAAAACAGGACGAGAAACCAGTTGAAAAACCAGTCGAAAAACGTTTAGATACCGAACAAGAGTTGTTTACAAAAGCGGTTGAAAAGCTCGAAAAATCACCGCGTCAATTCCGTAAAGGTCAAAAAGTTAAAGGCAAGGTAGTTCTTAAAAACGATGAAGGCGTCTTTGTTTCTTTAGATACTAAAAAAGAAGGGATTATCCCAAACGATCAGTTATCTCTTCACGACGATATAGATGCAGTTAAAGCAGCGCTTATAATAGGCGACAAAATTGAATGTATAGTAATTTCGACAGATAAGGGCATTACCCTTTCTAAGAAGGAATTGGATATTCTTTATAAAGACGACGAAAAGGTCGAGGGCATTAAAAACAGCGAGCAGTTTGAAGTTACAATAAAACAGGACGTAAAAGGCGGTTTACTTGCTCGTTTAGGCAGCTTTACAGTGTTTATCCCAAGCAGCCACATAAAAATTGGTTTTGCAAAAGACTTAAAGCAGTATGTCGGCAAAAACATGGCTTTAATAGCTTTGCCCGACGGCATTGACGAAAACAAAAAGAAAATTGTCGCCAGCCATAAAGC
>CALGIK010000115.1 GCA_937915515.1 uncultured Clostridia bacterium | reverse complement strand
CATGATATTCATTATCAAGGGTGGCATTTAATTCACAACGTGGCAATCAGAAAAGCGCAGGAACAATTGCCCAATTTAAAATTTATTGCTGTGACTCATTCCGCACCCGTAAACAGACCTCCAAAACTAAAATATCCCTTTTCGTGCCGCTACACGCCCATGCCAAACACAGTTTATGTTTATCCCACACAGTCGGGGATACCTGCTCTTGCCAAGCAATATGACGTCCCCGAAGGGAGATGCAGAGCCGTTTACAACACTCTTGATCTTATCTTTTCGATGAGTGATGACATAAGAGCGATACAAAAAGAAGTTGACCTAACCTGTCCCGATATTCTGATTGTATATCCGGGCAGATTTACAACAGGCAAAAAATTTGAAAAAGTCGCCGCACTTGCAGGTGCAATCAAAAAAAAGACAGAATTAAATGTCAAGGTTATATTTTGTGATTTCCCCAGCATGGACATAGAACCGCAAAAATACAAAAACGCAATTAAAAAAATCGGTTGCTTTTTTGGCTTGGATAACTTAGATATGATTTTTACAAGCGATATAGGTTATCCTCAAGGCTTTCCGAGGAGCGCGGTTTTAGAATTGTTTACGCTTTCCAATCTGTTTATCTGCCCGTCTTACTCAGAATCCTTTGGCTTGACCGTCCTCGAAGCGGCGAGCAGGGGCAACTTTTTGGTCTTAAACGAAATGGTCCCTGCCCTTGAGGAAATCGGAAAAAAGCTAAAGGCATATTTTATGAGATGGGACGCCCGCAATTTCGGTTTTGATACAAAGGAAAACTACCGACCCTCCGAGCAGTTTTATCTTGAGGAACATGCCTTATCCATAGTTGACTGTATGCGGGATAATCCTATCATTTTTGCTAAAACACTAACAAGACAAAAATTCAGCCCTTTTTGGGTTTGGTATAATCAATTGCAGCCGTTACTGAATAGCTGAAAAAGTTACAACTTCTTCTTAAATCCGCGCCAAGCGCGAGTTATTCTTAATACAAAAATACTGTTACATTTTAATCCAGCATTTCGTTAATTTTTCGTTTATCGTAAATTAATTATACAATTCGACAGTACTCTGACAACGTAATTTTCTTTAACGTATGTTGTAACAGGTCGTCTTAACGCAGGCAACGTCCACTCCTGCTATGTAAAATCATTTATTTCCCTCTTGACAATAAAATTTGCATATTCCGCACTTGTCAAAACATTGCCCTTACTTCTCGCAAAATTGTTGCTGATACTATTTTCATCTATTTCTGCCCCGTAGGCTTAAAAGTTTTCATAAGAAAAAATATTTGAATATTTGTAAATAATTATTGTAATATTGGTAAAAAAATGGTAAAATAAATAAACAATATACTAGATTATGATTTTAATCTGCACTCTTCTTTCTATTATAAATAAGTATAAAGTTATGAAAAGAAAGAAATACGTTTAATTTTTACTAAAATTTTAATATATATTATTTAAGGGGAGAATTATTATGAAAAGAATAGGTTTAGTATTGCTTACAATTTGTGTTTTTTTAACTGCAATCAGCTTAACAGCATGTGGCGGAGCAAAGTATAAAGTAACATTTGACGGCAACGGGGGTACTTTTATCAGCGGTAACGAAATACAGACGGTAAAGGAAAACGGTACTGTTATTCCGCCTGTATATGTTAAAACAGGTTACAGCTTTGAAGGCTGGGACGGTTCATTTTTAAGCGTTTGCGCAGATATAACAATTAAAGCAAAATGGACAGCAAATACATATACGATTCTTTATGTCGGAGGTGAAGCGGAGGGAGACACACAAAGCAGCAGTCATGTTTATGATACGGAAAAAAACCTTACAATCAACGGCTTTATAAAAACAGATTATCATTTTGAGGGTTGGGCACTTACTGAAAACGGAGAGGTTAAATATGTCGACGGCGCAGAGGTTAAAAACTTAACTGCTATTGACGATGCGCAGATTACGCTTTACGCAGTTTGGTCAGTTCATGACTGGGGTGAGTGGATAGAAAGAACGTCTCCCACTTGCACCGAAGACGGTGAGGAAACAAGAACTTGTAAAGACTGCGCACATACAGAGAGCAGAATTTTATCAAAGACAGGTCATAACTTCTGCGAATGGACGACAGTAACGGCGGCAACCTGTACGGAAACAGGTTTAGAAAAGCGAACCTGTACGGTTTGCGGTCATGAAGAGACGCAAGAAATCGCCGCATTAGGTCATGATTGGGAAGGTGAATTTACAATTGATATTCCCGCAACCTGCGAGGAAGCCGGCTCAAAATCTATTCATTGTATTCGTTGCGGTGAGAAAAAAGATATTACTGTAATACCTGCAATAGGTCATAATTATATATGGACGGTGACAACCGCTCCCACTGAAGCTGAGGACGGCACAGAAATCGAGATTTGTCAAAATGACAATTCACATACTCGTGAAACCCGCATAGCCTATGCCACAGGCACTGCGGGGTTAGAATTTACTTTATTAGACGATGACACTTATTCGCTAAGTAAGGGCTCAGAATATGCCGAAGAGGTATTTATTCCTTCTTATTACAATCGCCT
Organism: uncultured Clostridia bacterium; assembly: GCA_937915515.1. Taxonomy (GTDB): domain Bacteria; phylum Bacillota; class Clostridia; order Christensenellales; family CAG-314; genus SFEB01. Next base: position 3,967 of record CALGIK010000115.1, on the reverse strand, counting down.
TCCCGTAACAAGAATAGAAGACAAGGCATTTTTAAACTGTACGACGATGATGACAGTAACATTCGGTAATGACAGTCAGCTATTAAGTATAGGTAATTATTCATTTGCTTCTTGCATCTCTCTGATGTCTTTTGAGTTGCCGGACAGCGTAACAAGCATAGAAAGCTACGCATTCAACGGTTGCGATAGCTTGACGTCGTTTACCAGCGGTGAAGATAGTAACCTTATAAGCATAGATGAAGGTGCATTTTACCTTTGCGCCATAATGTCTTATGCTATTATTCCAAGCGGCGTTACAAGTATGGGAGGATCAGCGTTTTGGGGCAGCTTTGCTGATTTGTCCATATATTGCAGAGCTTCCTCGCAGCCAGCAGGTTGGAATGAATATTGGTACGACGTAGCAACTGTATATTGGGCAGGCGAGTGGCATATGGTCGATGGTGTCCCTACCCCTCTTTAAAGGGAAGAACTTTTCATTATATAACGAATTATCGTAAAAAAAGGTAAAGAAGTATTAGAAAAAAAGGCTCTTTGTCAAATGTTGGGGTGGAGATTATCGAAATTCCAAGAATAAACAGTTAGATATCCCGCAGCGGGTACCCGCTGCGGGAATTGCTATAATCTTAATATTATATTGTTTCAAAGATAAGCGCATGTGCCGCAATAAAGAGTTCTTCTCCTGCAAATTCACTTATATCAACAATAAATGTGTGTGTCGTAAAGAAAAATCCGGGGTCATAAGTGTGCCCTAATTGTCCGGGTGCGCTGTTAGTCGGAGCAGTATCATCAACATAGAGATGTGCTTGACTCATAATAAAAGGCGGGTTTGTGGTTAATGTTACAAACAAGCTATCGCCTGAACGGTGTATCTGAACGGTGCCAACAACTATCTCTGTTGCCCCCAACACAAGATCAACGCTCTTATCGTTTTGGTCGCTAGCTAAGGTTGTATACTTTGCAATAGCAGATGTTCCAAAATGTGTCCCTTGAGTCCAAGCTGATCCGACTTGTGTCGTTTCTTGAGTAGTTGTGGTAGTAGTCGTAGTTGTGCTGACGGTGGTAGTGGATAGTGTATCTTCTAGCTTAAACTGAAGAAGCATCTCTTTTTTAATAACGTTTCTCAAAGTTCTTTCGACCGATCGGTCAATCTCTAATAAATCTTCAATGGTCGGAGGTGTCTCAGGTGGATTCTGTTCAGGAAGTGTTCCGAGGACAAATTGTATTTTTTCGGCTTCGGCATTGACAATATGAGCAAGAGCCAACTCTTCAAAAGCGATCGAAGCAAGCAGAAGATTAATAGAATCTGCTTTAGTTATGCTGATTGTTGCGTCTACGTCAGGTATATTTGGATATGACATATAAAATACTCCTTAATGTTTATTTATCTTAAACATGTAAACAAGCTCAACTTATTAAAAGTGAATAAAAGATAGGATACAATGAAGTGTCCATGCTACATTATATTTATTCCGTTAATTCTGTGTGACTGAATTGGCGATTGTCCTGTAACAGCTAAGCAATTAAAAAAATATAATGATTTAGAGGGTACTAAAAAGACCGCCTCTAAAAACAATTGATAAAAGAGGAATAAATATGTCTTATCCAAATATTCCGGATATTAATCCGTATATTAATATTACTTTTGATGATGCAATTAATTTGCTCCTCACTTCCATTGCGATGGAAGAAATAAGCTTGTCCAAACTTATGGACGCCGAAACTAACAAAATTTTATATGTATTGGATAAATGCAAGCACGCTGACTGTAAACATTATGGCTGCCAACAGAATGATACAATGTTTAAAGAAGCTCTTGAAATTAATAAAAGCGTTGACGACACTTTAAAGGATATGATTAAGCTTCAAATGCTGCTGCAATTTAAGCTGGATAATATCAAAGAGTTTTTGCCCTGCACAAGCTCTACCACAACAACGTCCACGTCCACCAGCACTACCACTACTTGCACCAAAACAACTACGCACACGACTACCTGCACAACTTCAACTTGTTCCACCACAACAAAAAAAGAATGCTGTGCCAGCTTAACGGGCATCGGAAAAGGCTGTGTTACAAATTCCTGCGACGAATTTTATAATCATATCGCTGCGTTATACGCATTCATTTTCAGTAGCGACATTAAAAATAGAACAATTGGTTACAGCGTGGGCAACGATGTTTTTAATTTGCGTATGCGTTCTACGGGATACAATGTCAGTATACAGCATCCCATTCAATGCACCGACAAGCTAGTGGTATACGGTAAAGGATATGCCGAAATTCACTGTAAAAATAAACCTGACATAAACGGAAATGTGAATTTTGTCTTGACTGTCTGCAAAAAAGCGGCAAATAATCTTGAATTTAGGATGGAAATTAAGTCAGAATCAAATCCTAAACTTTATCACGACAGCGGCTTTGTTTTGGTAAAAAAAGATATCTCTAATCTGTGTTTAATCATTTGCTGTTAACACAATCAAATTTTAAAGTATCATTAATATCAAAGAGTGCGCCTTAAAATATATCTGCTTTTAGGGCGCACTTTATATTAAACCTTATTGATTGTTATTATCTTATTTCAACAGATACAGATATGCGTCATATAATAAAATAAAAAAAGGTATTGATAAAAATTAATCAATATGATATTATAAGATGATAAAATGCTAAATATAAATCATTAGTCTGTTTAAGAAAATAACGAAGTATTGGTTAAAAGAGAGATATAAATTATGTTAAAGAAAATTATTGCAGTGGCGGTAGTACTGATAATGGCGTTATCTTTTACGGCGTGCGAAAATGAGCTTGCTTATTACAAAACTGCAGCTAAGGCAGAGATTGATGCCCTTGTTGAGGAAATGGGACAGGAGAATTATAGCGAAGGTAAATGGGCAAATATAGAAGTAATTGTTTTAGATCACAAGACAGAAATAAATGCAGCAGAGGACAAGGCTGGCGTGGATTGTGCATTATTACATGCTTATAAACATTTATATGTTGAGCAATTAAGTGCTTATGTAGCAGCAAAAGAACAGGAAAATAGCTATCACAAAAGAAAATTGGCTACGGTATATATTAATAGGACAAATGGTGCTGAAGATATTTTTTTGGCTACTAGTAAGCCGCAAATTATATGTGCTTACGAATTAGCAAAAGAAAAAATTGATGCTGTGCCGTTAAAAAGTGATGAACCTTTTCCTGCGACCATAGAAGATTTTATTATTGAAGATTTTACTGACAATTTTTTTGAGAATAATACATTAGTATTAGTGCCCTTTAAATGGCCTTTTTTCTTGTATGAATTCATGGATCTTTACACTGTATATACTGAAAATGACAAATTGAATTTTCTTATAGAGGTTTATTATCCCTTTGAGGGAGCAGACTTGGCTGAAGATAATCGAGTGTTTGCCGTTACTGTTTCTAATACAATATTAAGTGAATACGAAATAGGAGAAAGCATAATCTTTGAAGCCTATACAAGAAACAGCGGGGGCGTATATGGTAGTTTTACAGAAAACAGCCGTGAATGTCTTAAAGAAGCTGAGGCAAACTGCGTTGAGCATAGGGTTAGTTACGCTAAAGGAGGAAGCTTTGTTGGCAAAAAAGTAGGAAATATGAAGCAATGGATAAGTGAAATTACTGTAATTAATTCGAAAGAAAATTTGCAAAAATACTTCTAAATATATATAGTCACTATTGTTAATACTTACAAATAATTAATTTTAAAAAAATATCTGGCTTTAATTAGTTCCGTTAAAAAATTGGTAAACAAAAATTCTCAAAATGTGGTATAATAAAAACAGCACATTAGGCAAGCCGCATTTAGGAGAATAATGGAAAAAATCGTATTGATCGACGGAAACAGCATATTAAACAGGGCATATTATGCTTTGCCCGCTTTAGTCAACCGCGACGGCAAAAACGTAAACGCCGGCTTGGGGATTTTAAATATCCTTTTAAAAGCCC
>CALGIK010000114.1 GCA_937915515.1 uncultured Clostridia bacterium | reverse complement strand
GTGTGGGCAAAAACAAAACTGTATGTATAGATTACAGCAGTATCAATATCGCCAAGCCTTTTCATATAGGACACCTCGGCACAACGGCTATCGGTAATTCGCTTTACAAAATATACTCGGCTTTAGGCTATAAGGTCATCGGAATTAATTATTTAGGCGACTGGGGGACGCAATTTGGCAAGCTGATTGTCGCTTACAAAAAGTGGGGCGACAAGCAAAAAGTAATTGACGAAGGCGTTCGCGCGCTGCAGGAAATTTATGTTAGGTTTCATAGGGAGGAAGAGACAAATCCCGAGCTAACCGAACAAGCGCGTAATTGGTTTAAGCGCATCGAAGAAGGCGACAAAGAAGCTTTGAAACTATTTGAATTTTTTAAGGAAGTCACGCTTAAGGAAGTAAAAAATGTTTACAAACGCTTAAACGTCCATTTTGACAGCTGGGACGGCGAAAGTTTTTTTAACGATAAAATGCAGCCCGTTATTGACACTGTTAAGGAAAAAGGGTTAGCCGAAATTTCTGACGGAGCGTTAATCGTTAATTTGGATAAATATAATATGCCGCCTTGCTTGTTGGTAAAAGCAGACGGCGCTTCGCTTTATGCTACCCGTGATCTAGCGGCGGCAAAATATCGTTATGATACCTACCGTTTTGACAAAAGCCTTTATGTCGTCGCTTATCAGCAAAATCTGCATTTTAAACAATTTTTTAAGGTGCTTGAGCTTATGGGTTATGAATGGGCAAATAAGCTCGAACACGTTGCTTACGGTATGGTAAGTTTGGCTGACGGCTCTATGAGTACACGTAAAGGCAACGCTGTTTGGCTTGTTGACGTTTTGGACAAGGCTGTATCTAAGGCTTTGGAAATTATTGATCAAAAGAGCCCCGATTTAGCCGAAAAAGAAGAAATTGCCGAAAAGGTAGGCGTAGGCGCGGTAATTTTTAGCGCAGTATCAAACAGCCGCATAAAAGACATTGTTTTTGACTATGACAGGGTGCTTAATTTTGACGGCGAAACAGCGCCCTATTTGCAGTATACGCATGCACGCTGTTGCAGCATTTTGGAAAAGGCAAAAAAAGCCGAAAGGCAAAAAACCGATTTTAAGGATTTAGACAATGAAGAAAGCTGGGCAGTAATAAAACTCATCAACGATTTTAACGAAATTTTATGTGCCGTAACAGATAAAAACGAGCCTTCGCTTTTAGCCAATTATCTTATTGATGTGGCGCAAAGTTATAACAAATTTTATTTGGCGCACCGTGTAATTGACAACGACGTAAGTATAAAAGCTCGTCTGATGCTAACCGAAGCGGTAAAAAATACCTTATGCCAAGGACTATCTCTTTTAGGAATCGATGCACCCGAAAAAATGTAGTTTTAAGCTTTTTTAACATATTCTTATAAATTCTAATAGGCATTATTCAAAAAACCACCCGAAATTTAACTCGAGTGGTTTTTATATGCTTATTATTAATTAAATCTGCTCATTGTTTTGTTCTTTTATATCCGAAAAGTTTAACGTGGGCAAAAGCATGAAACGACAATCAATGCAATAAAGCCGACGGCGCAGGCTACCCAACCCACCCATATCTGTTGAGTTATTCCGCCAAATAAAAATCCTAAAAAGGAAATACCCGCTACCAACAAAGCTAAGGGCAATTGCGCTCTAACATAATCCATATGGTCGCATCTGGCAGTTGCTGCAGACAAAATCGTAGCGTCAGAAATAGGCGAAACCTGATCTCCAAAAACAGCGCCTGACAAAACAGCCGAAATAGCCAAAATCTGCAAAACCGTCCCCGTTGCAAACATAGGAGTAGCAAGCGGCACAATAATACCGAAAGTACCCCAGCTTGTACCTGTCGAAAAGCTTGTAGCCATAGCAATTAAAAACATAATAGCAGGTAAAAGTATTTGAGCCCCGCCCATGTTGCTTGTTAATGTTTTAATAAAAAGATCTACTCTTAACGCCGAGCAAATATCCGACAGCGTCCAAGCCAAAACCAATATAATCAATACGTCGCTTATGGACTTAAAACCTTCGCTTAAACTGTCGGTAAAACCTTTTAGGGTAATTATTTTTCGGGGTAAATATAGTATAAGCGCAAAAATTACGGCGATAGCGGAACCGCACGCAAGAGAAATTGCAGCGTTTGTATCGCCTGTTTTGGCGCTAAAATACATCATAAATCCTATGCTTGCCCCAACCAAAACCAAAATGGGCAGCAATAAATCAAAAATTCTGCCTTTTTTACTTACGGGATAATTTTCGTCACTGTTAAAGGTAGGCGTTTTTCCGCCTGTCACGTCGCCCGTTTTGATTGCGTTAATTTCCCTTTTACGCATACCAAAAAAGTCCATGCCTAATAAGGAAATGACAAGAATAAACAATATCGTAAGAATGGGATAAAAATTGCAAAAAATTGATTGAAGATAAACATTAAATGCCTTTGTTTCGACACCTTGTTGTATGGTGGAAGTAATAAAACTTGCCCAGCTGCTGATAGGCACTAATATGCAAACCGATACCGAAAGAGAACCGATAATATAAGCTAATTTAGCGCGCGAAACACGGTAACGGTCTGTTATAGGGCGCATTACCGAACCTGTAGCTAAACGGTTGAAATAATCGTCCATAAACATCATGGTACCAAAACCGACTGTGACGCCTAAAATGCCTTTACGTGACTTTACTTTTTTGGTAAACCAATTGCCCATAGCCAGCGTGCCGCCCGATTTAGTCATAAGAACAACCAGTATACCTAACATTAAGATAAATATTAAGATTGCTCCGTGTTCGTAATTGTATATTCCGTCACCTGATCCCGACAGCGTGCTTGACATTATTTTGAATAGCTGCTCAAAGGCTATTATAGGATTTCCGCCGGCTAAAATCATAGCTCCGGTAAAAACACCGACAAAAAGCGCAATATAAACTTGCTTAAATAGTAATGCTAAAATAATTGTGATTAGAGCGGGTATAATAGCCCAAAAAGTGCCTTCCATAGATTCTCCTTAGTTATTTGGCATCTTGCCACCAATTTAATATTATACTAAACAGAGTATTTTTTGTCAATTTTAAAAGGCTCATGTGACTGGTTTTGTAGTCACCTGTATATAAAAAAACGGCGAATTTTTTCGCCGTTAATATTTACATTTTTATTGATTTTTATTAAATATATCTGTTTTTGGTTTTGCGCCTAAAATTCTGCCGTTAAAGATACGTGAGGGGCGACTGTTCATCCACTCACGCTGCCCCTCAAAATCGGGGTAATATTTATAGCGCAGGTATTGCAGGCATTGTTGAAATTTAATTGCTTTTGTCATGTTTTTTAAGATAAAACGGGTAACATAATCATTTCCGTCAAAGACAATATACATTTTATTTTTTACTCCCACAGTAGTTTCTACCCCAATACTGGGAGTATGTTTAAGTTCAAAAAACAATTCGGTATTTATTCCGTAGTCAGTGCCGACATATTTAAAACCGTTTTTGTCTAATGTCAAAATCCCCTGCCCGTATCTTTTAATTCCGTATCTTTTACCCTTTTTATAATGGTAAACCTCACAAGGCTCAGACAAGCTGAAATCATCTTTTTGAGTTTCGGCATCGATTAGTCTGCGTTGAATAGCATTCCATTTTGCGATACTGTCCACATAAACGCTTTTTTCGTTAAGCGGCTCGAAATGGTAGCTGTCGTTAACCTTAACGGCGTTTTGGCATTTTTTGCAGTATAGAACATTGCCTTCGCCTTTCATTTCAAACTCCTCGCCACAATTGAGACATTTATATATAATATATTCCATGCCCTTAGCTGCATCATTTTTTGGCGCTGTCACCTTAAAACCTTCTTCTTCCTGAAACGCAAAATCGTTAAAATCGCAAATGTCGTACAGCTTCTTGTAAATTTGTTCCACCGGCATATTTGTCATCTCGTTCTCGCCAAAAACCTTTACAACCTCGCTTTTAATCTTTGCGTTTTGGCGGTCTTTTCTAAAACGGTTGTGCATAAAATACATTCCATGCAGTTTTATTGCAAACACAGGCACCTTAAACATTTTTATTAGTTTTGCAATACTATAATCAAAATATTGCGGTGTACCGTCGAAACAATAGCAGGCTGCGGGGCTTATCGCAACCACGCCTTTATGTTCTGTCAACACTCTTTTTGCGCCTAAAACGGCGGTGGCATCGGGAATATATCTGTCCTTATATATTGAGCCGGCTAAATAACTGAGCGGACCGTCGGGAAAGGTATGTTTAACATATTTTACAACCATAAAATTGGCTAATTGCGGATATAAAGTCAAACCTACTATAAGGTGGTCGTCATAACCGATATGATTAAATATAACAATATACGGAGGCTTTTGCTCTTTTATTGCTTGACGGTCAATGGTAAGTCCGTATTTTTTTATAAACATTTTTTCTTTAAATAGTTTAAAGATTTGCACCAGCGGTCTAAAGGGCTTTCGCGGATTTTGTTTTTTCATAAAATTCCTTCCTTTGTGTATATTCGTTAATATTAAAGCACATTAATATGTATTTGTCTTTGTTTTTAAACAAAATAGGAATGCTTTAAATCTTTTATTTATAAAAAACAGTTGCATGCATACAAATATAATGTTATTATTACTATAACAGTACATTATACGTGCAAAATATATTAAGGATGGTAAGTTTATGAGTTTTAATTTGGAATCTAACACAGTAGGTATAGAATTTGCCGACAAATACCTAACATTAAGGCACTTCGGCGGCTTATTTAAAAAAAAGGTTGAATTTGAATCAAGAATATCATACAGAAACATTGATTATCTTGAATATGAAGAACAAGTAAAAGGTTGGGACAAAAGGAAGTATATTTATATTACTATCGGACTTATTAACCCTCAGCCGGAATTTAATACTACTACACTTCCCATAGAAATCGAATCAACATATTTTACCGAAAAAGATTACTTAAAACAACTGGAAGAATATTCTAAAATAATAAACAAGGACTAAAAAAACGGGGCAAAACCCCGTTTTTTTATTGAATACGCAGTGAATTATTCGCTGTATCTATCTTCCTTTACCGTTTTCCAAGACGGTAAAGGCTCTTTACATTTATACTTTCCGAATACCCCTTTAGTTATATTACGTTTACGGTATTCTTTTAAGAGTTTTATGCCGTATCTTTTGGCAAATTTTTCCAAC
>CALGIK010000113.1 GCA_937915515.1 uncultured Clostridia bacterium | reverse complement strand
GCTTTCAGCCGTGAAAAGTTTTTTGTTTTGTCAATGTCGCCGCTGTATTCGGGATAGTCAAATATTTTTGTCGCGCCTGCCGTCACAATGTCTTTTTCACGGCTGAAAGCTACTTTGACTACCAGTTCCATAATTTTTTTGTAAAGCTCTCTTAAACCTACAATTTCCTTAGCGACAAGCTCCATCGGACCGGCTTTTGTAGCTAGTTCCTTAAACGATTTGCCGACAAAAATTTTATTGAGCCATTTGTTTGCCGCTTCGTAACCGTTGACGGGCAAATCGGGCGCATCAATTATATTGTCCTTTAAAACGTTTAAATCGGTAACAATAACCACAAGTGCTTTGCCGTCGCTTATGGGAAGGGCGGTGATGTTCTTTATTTTTTCCGTCTCTAAGTCGCCTTTAACGGCTAAGGACGTATAATTGGTGATTTCGGAGAGAACTTTTGCCACGTTTGCGACAATATCCTCAACATTGCTTATCTCACCCGTAAATGTATCGGAAACCTTTTTTTCGATTAATGCAGATTCGGCAGGTGTTAGCGGCTCTTTTTCCATAAGCTCATCAACGTAAAGCCTAAAAGCCTTTTCGGTGGGGACTCTGCCTGCGCTTACGTGCGGCTGGTATAAGTACCCCATGCTTTCGAGCGCAGAAAGTTCGTTGCGTATGGTAGCCGAAGAACAGTCGGTGAGATATTTTAATTGAATATCCTGACTGCTTACCGGCTGGGCGGTAAAAATATATTCCTCCACCAAAGCCCATAGTATTTTCTTTTTGCGCTGAGATAAAGTCATTTAACCTCACTAAAAGCGTTGACAATCTTTTTTAACGAGTGTTAGCAGTCTATTGGTTAGAGTGCTAATTTACGTTAATAAAATATCACCGTTTTTGTATTGTGTCAACTGTTTTTACCTTATTTTGTTAAAAAAATGTATAAAATCAACCGACAAAAACGGTGATAGCGTTGTTATTTTTTGTAGTTTTGTATTTTTTAATCTTTTTGCTTTTATGCAGCTTTATTACTTGATTATCATAGCTCAGCCGATAAGGTTTTGATAATAAGCGCATAAGGAATCATACATATCCCCTAAATGAAGGGCAAAGGCGATATTTAGTGCTTCTTTCGGTGTTACCTCGTCCAAAATCTGTTTTGCGCTTAAGTATTTTTCTTGCTCCTTTTGCTTTTGCATACCTGACGAACCTATTTTTTCGGTAAGCTTTAAGATTTCGGCAACACGCTGCCATTCGTCTTTTTCGAGGTCAGACAACTGTTTAGCTAAACTTTTTTGGTAATTTGCTTCCTGAGCATCTACGGTGTTGTTGTACTTAGCCGTTTGGTCAAGCTTATTTTGTGCCTCCTCCTTTAAATCGGTTATTTTTTCGTTCATTCTTGCCTGATAAATTGCTTCAATGTCCTCCAACTTTTTTTGGCGAAGCTCATTTAGATAAGCAATTTGTTTGTCAATCTGACTTAAAGCGTCGTCACGCATTTTGTCTAAATCGGCAATATTTTGAGTTGCCGTATTTTCGACTTTGTCAATAAGCCCCTTTGCTATGCTGCTGTCAGTAAGATTTTTAGCCGAAGCGGTAAATTTTGCGTTTGTAATATCTTCTTGTTTTTTCTCCTCGATTTCTTTTTTTTGGTCGTCGGCTTTAACCAAAATGCCTTGCTGTTTTAAACTAAAATCGTTTAGGTCTTTTTGGGCAGAATTGTTTACGTTTGCCCTTTCCCTTGTTTTGTCGTCAGAATAAAAGTTTTGTGCGTAAAGGGTAAATTCCTCCTCGTTAGGCATATTGTATGTAAGCTTTTTTAAACCCAAACTTTTTGGCGCATCAATGTTTGGCTGCTCATAATTTGCGCTGTATTTTTTATCTATTTTTTCTATCTGTTTAAGAAGTTTCTGATAAGTCTCGGAAACGTCTTCCAATTGTTTAATGCTCATAATGTCCTCCTTTATATTAATATGTATTTGCCTTCCCTGTAAACAATGCCGTGACAATCGCTTGTAAGAAAAGCGCTGTCGCAGTAGCAAAGCTCTGCTACTTGCGGCGAAGGCGAATTTAACGGTATTTTTATTTGGTTTAGTACGCCCTTAACTAAATCGGCGATTATCAGGCTGCCGCCGTCAACGGCTGCGCTTAACACGCTGTGTGTCTTAACCTCGGCAATCGTTGAAAAGACAAGCGGCTGACTCTTTGAAGTCCGGCTTATTATTGTTTTTACGGGGGTCGAACACACCAACGTATAATAATCGGTATCGGAAAATACGTCTATTTTATTTATCCGCTGATAAGAATTTAAGCTTACCGATTTTATTTGGCTTTTG
>CALGIK010000112.1 GCA_937915515.1 uncultured Clostridia bacterium | reverse complement strand
CTCGGATGAAGATGCGCTTGCCAGTTTGTATACTTTAAAATATCTTACCGAAAAAACGGGAAAAAGCATTGAACAATTGCTTAAAGATTATAATATACGCATTGGTTCAAACAGAAACTTTGTTATAAATCGAACAGTAAGCCTTACTGGACAGATTAATAAGCGCAATATCACCAAACAATCGGTGGAACAAATTACGCAGTATATAAAAACAAATCGTTTAAAATCTACAGGGCTTAGCTATAAAAACAAGCTGTTTTGTTTGTCACGTCAAATTGAAATAAGCTCTCAGCAAGTATGGCAGCCTATAATTGACTATATTTACAAGAGCGGCGGCAAGTATACCCCAAAAATAAGCAAATGCGATTATTATTTATATGATAAAGAAGCGCAAAAAAGCCAAAGCGAATTGACACGTGAAAAATATGTCGACAGTATAATAACGCAAGGCGCACCGATAATAAAACTGCCGCTTAATGAGTTATTTATATAAAAATAATTAGTAATAATCTGCTTAAATCGTTTGATTAATAGACTAAAAAAATATTACTATAAATACAAAAAAAGGAGTTTTTTGCTCCTTTATGATTTTGCTTATTTATTTATCTTCTTTATATGGGTAAACAATTGGCACAAGATGTTTTTTGCTTAGATAATATGTCGGTATACCCAATGCATACAAAACCACAGTTTGCCCCAAAAATACCCAAACGACATTTATCCAATAGGCAGGCGCTCCACCTAAAAGAAGCCATATAAGCGGTAAACCTAAAGCATTGAGCAGTATCGGCGGCAACGCAGCCAAATAGGGCGATCTTATTTTGCTTGTCAAAAATGCAGCAAGCAAAGTGCAAAGAGTGCCAAAAACTAGGTCTGACCATCCCCAATATGATAAAAAATTACTTACAAAACAGCCTACTGTTAATCCAAGTATCGAAAAAGGGAAGATAGCGGGCAAAATGGTTAAACATTCGGCAACTCTAAACTGCACTTCCTTAAAACTCAAAAATTGAAAAGCAAAAACCAATGTAAAATAGAGCGCCGCAATTATTCCGTTGTAACAAAAATATTGCGTTGCTGACAGTTTACGTTTTTTTGCCGTATTAAGATTTACCATTAAATTTATAATAGCAAAAGCAAAAAAAAATAGCAAACAAAAAAACAAAAAATAAATAATTTACATTAAATGGCGCATATTAAAAGCAAACGGAGGTAGTTATG
>CALGIK010000111.1 GCA_937915515.1 uncultured Clostridia bacterium | reverse complement strand
TTGACGAACTTAAATCAGGAGACGTATAAACGTAAATGTAAAACTGTATATTTTCCGCATCAGAAAGATTGTATTCTAACGATACTTTTTCGGTAAGCATCCCCGATTCCATAAACGTGAAGTAATTTTTGCCTACTTTTAACGTAACGGTTTTTTCGGTTTGAGAAAGAGAATAAGCAAAAGCAACGCATGTACCGTCTTCTTTTGGCTCTGCTTCCCACCTTGCATTAAGTGTTATGTCTTCACTGCTGTAATAAGGGAAAAATATCCTTTCGCCCCACTCCTCTTCTCCGACAGGCTTTTCCTCATACCAACCCCAAAAATACATTGTATCACCTTCATTGGTGTAAAGAGGTATTGGCATTTCTATAAGTAATATTGTTTCTATCGGATCAATCGTGCTGTTTCCGTCGGTATCAAAGGTATAAATTACATTAGGAATATCTGTGTCGTCAATCAATTGAGCAAACAAGGGATTGATAGAGTATAGCTTAAGGTAATAATCAGCATAACTATTTGTAGGGACAAAAACCGTTACTTCAGTCAGTATTTTTTCGCCTGTCTCATTATTATAATGGTAAAATAAGTCTCCGGCAGAAAATTGCGGCGCTACATCGCCCAAAAAAGTTACGCTATTTAAATTTAGGCAGCCAGTAAATGCATTTACACCTACTGCATTTAAAGTTGCAGGCAGTGATATCGACATAATTTCTGAACAATCGCCAAAAGCCATATCCCCTAAAATTTCTAAGCCGTCAACAAATTCAACTTCCTTAAGATAATAGTTTACGGCGAAAGCTGCTCTGTCTACTTCCTTAAGTAAAGCGTCGCTGGTAAATACCTCATCTTTCTTTTCACATGGATACCAAATAAGCACACTTTTGTCATAATTATATAAGACACCGTCGTGTATAGAATAATGCATGTTGTTTTCGCTTATGGAAAAGTCCTCTATTGTACTGTATGTAAAACACGTAGTACCAATATGCTCAACTAAGGAAGGGATAGTAAAGCTTGTTAAAGATATGCCGCAGAAAGCATTGTCGTCAATAAATCTCAGCTGGCTATCCTCATCAATTGTAAACTCTGTCAAATTGATACAATTATAAAACGCTCCCGGAGTACCTACATAATTGCCATATCCCCACATTTCCGTTGCCCCTTCCTTAGTGGACCATATTCTCTCAACGGTATTTGGCAGATTGATATTTTCTAAGGCTGAATAAATAGGTTCTGCACCAAAAATCAAAGCTCCGTAAAACATACCTGTGGGGATTTCTGTTGCTCCTTCCGGCAATACAACATTTTTAAGATATTTTAAGCCCTGAAAGCTATACGGCCAGTATTTTGTAACACTAGCAGGTACGGTAAAGCTTTCGCTCTCCGCGGCTTGAGCGTAGAGCAATAAGGTGTCGCCTATAACTCCTTCGTATTCTATCCCTGTCCCCTTTTCTATTATGCAGCAGTCGTTTACAATACTGTATTTGTCGTTACCTTCAACAAAAATAAAGTTTTCGTTCCACATTTTAATTGTTGAAAGAGCGCCTAACGGGGTGTTTTGTATTCCCGCTTCCTCAATGGTCTTTAGCGAAGCTGGCAAATAGATTGTTTCTAATCCTAAACTCAAGCCGAAAGCGCCTTTCCCTATAACTTCCACACCGTCTTGAATATAAACTGCCGAAAAGTTACTCATAGAAAAAGGATTATCGCCTATTCTTTTTACGCTGCCGGGTATAAAAATTTCTTCTATGCCTGTCTCTCCGGGAAAACCGAAACCGTCAACTTCTATGACTGGTTTGCCCATATACTCATTAGGTATGGCAATTTTGCCGCTAAGAACAGGATTAAACAATCCTCCTAATCCGCCTTCTTTTTTGACTCTGATTTTATACCCAATTAATTCTTCATTTTCGTCTAAAACCTCAACAAATATGAATTTGCTTTCGTCAGAATAGGGCGAGTATTTAAAAACTGCAGTTACTTCAATATCCGCCTCAACATTAGTTATATCTTGACTCCATCTGTCAAACCTAAATGCCCAACCCCAATCTTTATTTAGCTCTATATTAGTTATTGTGGCATCACTGCCCGCATCTACTTCTTTTACTCTAAATGTAGAACCGTCGGGATATAAATAAGTCACTGTAACCTTCTCCGGCGGCGGAGGCGGCGGCTCCTGCTCCTTTGTCCATTTGGCTGTCAGTATTGTATCGGCTGTTACTGTGTCCTTTATAAAATCAAATTTTACGCTTCCGTTAAACCAACCTCCAAAAACGTAACCGTCTTTTACAGGGTCCTGCGGCTTATTTACCATAGCTCCCTTTTTTACGCTGACAACATTTAATTGTACCCCTTCACTCTTAAAAGTGACAGAAAATGTTTTTGTGCAGCCACCGAAAATACCGATAACAGCAAATAACAATAATGATAAGATGATTAAACAAATTTTTTTATATTTTTTCATAATAACCTCCTTTTTTTCTAAAATAATTATAAACCTGAAACTAAGTTACAAGTCAATAGTTTTTTAAAAGATTTTCACAAATTTATGATATAATTTTTTAAAGGTGATAATTATGAATTATTTATTAGGTAAAATCAGCGATGCGTCAAAATTGTTAAATATACCTGTATCTACATTAAAATTTTGGAGCAAAAAAGGTTTGCTGCCCATACCGCAAAATAAAGAAAACGGATACAGGCAATTTGATATAGAAAGTCTTATTAAAGTGGGTCATATACATTTTTATCGAAGTTTAGGTCTCTCGATAAAGGAAATTCCTGCCGCTTTCGAAAAGGATTTTGATGAATCTACGATTCTTTTAGACACCAAACAACAGGATATTAACAAATTAATTCAAGAATTGCACGATATCAATAAGTCTATTGAAATTAGAAAAGCTTGTATAGATGAAATTAAAGAATTGAGCAAGAATCCTTATGTATTTGGAGAACCTGATTTTGAAGTTGTAAATGAATTTGATGATTATAATCCTTATCATCTGCAAAGATATGTGGACGATAATACTAATGCAATAACTGTCGGTTTTTTTGTAGAGGGAGAATATATTAAGTTTAGAGGACTGTTAGGAAATAATAAGGAGAAATACAAAATACTTTGGAAAAAATCAGAAGGGAAAAAATGGATTGAATGTATAACGTCTCAAAACGCCGAAACCAAAAAAACAGATAAATATTTTCATTTGGATAAAATTAAAGAAATGGGGTTTACACCAAAAACAACACTCGAACAGTTTAAACTGTTGGCATCAAAAAATAAAACACTATACCATTATTATAAAATGTGGGTGGAAGTTGAGTAAAGTTTTTAAACAAGCAAGGGCGATTACGCCCTTGCTTGTTGTATTAGGAGATATGAAAACTAAATAAGCCTATGTCGCAAAATCATTCTGTTAAGCTATATCATATTTTGAAGGTACTATCGCAGCAATATCACTTACTTCAATTTGTTCGCCCGTAGTTGTATAATATTCTAAAGAAATATAAGCAACATAATCTACCCTGTCATAATTAGCAAAACAGAAATAGTAAGTAACGCCGGCATTAAGTACAAAGTGTTTGTATGAATCAAGTTGTGCGCTGTATTCGCTCCATCCCGCCATTGTCACGTCTACACCCAAAGCATTTAGACAAAGGTATTCATACGCTTGTACCATAAACAGTCCGCTAATAGTAACACGGCAATTTACCTGAGGAGTAAACGTAAACCAAGTGAATTTATCAGAATATATATTTACCCTTGTGTAGCCTTCGGATTTTAATTCGTATGCCCAAATGTCTTTTTCGCCGTTTACAATTTTTTGGCTATCCCATCTTGCATATAAAGTAATTGTTGTTCCTTCACCTTTGTACATATAAGGTAGTATTACTTTGTCAGCTTCGTTCCATACGCCCTCTAAAGCATTCGATGTATACCAACCGTTAAAATACATATTTTCTTTGGCGGGATTGTTAACCTGTGACAGAATTATGCCTGTATATGGGTCAATTGTACTGCCTCCTTGTACATCAAATACATATGTCTTTTCGGATAATGTTACATTTTCAAATCCGTTAATGTATGAAGGACGGAAACAATACCAAGTAAAGTAATAGTCTGCAAGATATTCTGTCGGAACTGTAAATTTAAGCTTAGTATATTTTCCGCTGCCGCTGCCAAATATGCTTCTTGTACAGTTTTCTGCAACAGTACCTACTACCAGTTCGGGTGCAGCACCTGTAAATGTAATAGACTCCAAAACACCGCATTTATAAAAAGCCATATCAAATATTTTTTGAAGAGCTGTATTCATATTTATTGTCTTGAGCGCACTACAGAAATTTAAAGCATAGTTATTGATATTCAATACATTTGTGCCCATTGTTAATGTTTGTAAATTTCTAACGGTGAAGAAAGCACCTTTAGCAATAGTTTCAACATCATTTGAAATAACATATTCCGTTTCGATTTTTCCATTTGGATAAAATATTAAAGTTTTTTTGTCAAAGGAATATAGCACACCGTTAGCGTCATTAGAGTAAACAGTATTGCCGGAATCCACCGTTACACTGATTAAATTTTCTCCCTGAAATGCATAAGGCCTAATTGTTGTAACACTGCTTGGTAGATTGATGCTTGCAGCGCCTATACCGTTAAAGGAATCCGATGCAATATACTCCAGTGTGCTGTTTGCTGCAAAATTGATTGTTGTCAAATTTGGGCAGTTAGTAAAAGCACCGAAAGTTCCAGAGAGTGTAACGTTGCCCCATTTTTGATTTGGTAGAACGTTTTCTATCCTCTTTACCGTTGAAGAGATATTGATTGTCGTTATATTGCTTTGCATTGCAAATCTTGCAGGTATAACTTCTACACCGTCTTGTATTGTTAATACGGATAAATTGGCAAAACGAAAAGCGAAAGGCATTATGGTTTTAACAGTGGAGGGTATTATATATTCAGTGCCCTCTGCTTTGGAACAATACAATATAAATGTATCGCCTTCTTCTGCATCGGCTCCCTTTTTTATCAGTGCCTTGTTTTGGTCCACATAGTAATAGTTATTTTCCCCGCCTGTCATTGTAAGACTGGCAAATCTCAAATAATCAGCACCCGTAGCATTAATTTCTAATGCTAGCTCGTTTATGTATTCTACAGTATTAGGAATCGACACCTGGGTCAATTCCTCGCAGTATACAACTAATCCGCAACCTATATATTTTAGACCGGCAGGGAATGTAAGACTGGGCAAGGAAGCAGATTCGAAAAATATACCGCCCACAGGCACGTCTACTCCGTCATAAGTGGTGATCTCGCCTGCGCCCCATAGCTTTTCCACACTACCACTACCCGTAAATGTAAATTCAATTAATGCATCACAGTTACCAAAAGCATTAGGAAGTATTTCCTTTACGTTGCTAGTTATTTCAACACTTGTCAAAGCGGGATTACTGTAACAGACAGACGGATATATATATTCTACTGTGTCGTTTATTACTAATTGTGATACCACAGGATTTACAAAAACCAAATCCTTGCCGTTGTTTCCGTATAAAGCTTTGTCTACTTCATCCCAAACGTAAAAACCGTTTTCGGCTGTAGTAAATTTTAAGTTTTCTAATGGTTGTTTATAAGTAGGAATCATATTGTACATCATTAACATAAATATTGGCGTCGATTGGGTAAATGCAAAATAATGTATGTCATCAACACTTGCAGGCAATTGGAATACAGTAAATAGACCTATATTTCTGAAAGCACATGCTTCGATAGTTTTCAATCCCTCTTCTATATATACTTCTGTAAGATTCGCTGAATTATAGAATGCTTCTGCTTTTATTGTTGTGTAAGTACTTGGAATACATATGGCTTTTAGTGATGAGCAATTTTTAAAACCAGCTGTAGCAATTTGCGTTACAGGTAAACCGTTATACAGTTTAGGTAAAGCTATCCTGCTTTCTATATTGCTGTTTCTTGCCGATATAGAATAGCTTATTCCATCAGCATTCATTTGATAATTGAATAATGACAAATCGCTTGGACGATATTCGTAGGAAGCATAAAAATCTGTATCAACTTTTATATCTTCTAAACTTGCAGCAGTTTTGTCTTCGTAAGTCCAGCCGCTTAAAGTTGTGTAGAAATTAGAAGTAGGTACTAAGTCTTGATTTGGGGTATATACGTCGCTGTTATAGGGTAAATCTTTGTCGTATCCTTGCATTATAACTCCGTCACCGTCAAAGAAGCGGACTTTTACTGTTTTATATTGCCAAACTGCAGTTAAAACAACATCAGTTGTACCTTCAATTTCGTATAGTTGATTAGCAGAAAAGACTTCCGAACCATCACTCCAGCCCAAAAACTCATAGCCTTCCCAAACGGGGATTTCTGAAGTAATTGTGAAAGTTCCGTTAGCATTTATATTCCCTTGCGTAGGAACTTCACTTTGCGAGCCTCCGATATCGTAAGTTACCGAGTAAAGACTATTTGTAATCTTTGCGTATAATGTAAGGTTTTGGTTGATTACGG
>CALGIK010000110.1 GCA_937915515.1 uncultured Clostridia bacterium | reverse complement strand
CAAACTTTTTAGATAAAGTAAAAGAGAGATTAGTAAAACAAATGCACCTTATGAAAGTTTCTGAAAATCCAACACCTATTCTGCCTAAATAAATCTTTGTTTTTGATTATTGGCTGATGCTATACCAAATGCCGTTAGTTTTCCACTTTCATTAGCCAATATATTGCTCATTGTTGTCATAAAATTAATACCTATGTGTTGCATTATTTCAATTTATGAATGCAGAAACTCATTATACTAACCTAATACCCCAACATCTGATAAAGAGCTTTATTTTATAGTATAGGAGATGGAGGTTGTTGATATCTCCGTCCCACTTAAGAATGAGAGTTTTTAAGATTTAGTTTTTCTTAATACGAAAGAACTGCCTCTATTTGAGACAGCCCATATTAATTATGTTTAAGTTACAGCATGGTTACCTTACTTTAATTGATTGTGTTAATAGAAAATAACTTAAAGTGGCACATTTTAAATATATATTAGGGCTGTTATGTAAGTTTATTTTTGTTGCCCTTGATTTGGTTTAGAATATCGCTTTTATAGGCGTAATTAAGTACGTCTTTTTTTGTTTTGTTTGCTATCGCTTCGTTTATTAAGCTTTTAAGTAACTGTTCGTGACTGTATTTGTTTTTCCACAAATAATAAGCAAGCGAACCGGGTATAGCATTGACTTCGTTTACATAAACTTCGTTACTCACATTATCTACTAAAAAGTCTACCCTAATTACTCCGTCAAAATTAAACGCGTTATAGATGCGTTTTGTCCATATCTTTATGTAGGATGCATAGTCAAAATCGTATGGGAAAATGCGCCCCTCGCCAACCGTTTTGCCGCCGTTAGCGTACTTATCCGCAAAGGTCAAAATTTTGTCTTTGCTTATCGGACGCTCCAAATCGCCTATTTCCACTTTACCGTTTAAACGTAAAGCCGAACAGTTTACCTCGTAAAAATCCGTTAAGCACCGTTCGACCATTACTCTGTTGTCAAAGGAAAAAGCTACATCCAAAGCCTTTTCGAGTTCTTCTTCACTGTTACATACTGCTATACCTATGCTGCTGCCTAAATTTGCGGGCTTTACTATAACCGGGTAACCCATTTTTTTAACGGATTTTTTTATTTTTTCGGTTTTATTCTTTGCCAACACGCAAGGCAGAACCCTAGCGCCTATACCCCTTAAAATTGTTTTTGTGGCTATTTTGTCCATACTTGCGCCCAAAGCAAAGGTGTTGCCGCAGGTATACGGAATATTACTTAACTGCAAAACTCCCGACACACTGCCGTCTTCACCGTTGACCCCATGAAAACAAGGTACGCATACGTCAATCTTAGCAACGTTTTTGACAATGTTAAAGGCGCTTATCGATTTTAAGTTAGCATCGCCCGCCGTCAAAAAAACGCGCTTACCGCATTTTTTATAATCTGTTTTATGCTCAAAGGGTGTAAGCTGTTTTGACAATAACCACCAGCAATTTTGCTGGTCTACGTAAACAAAGTACACTTTACCGATATTTTTTAAAGGGTTGGCGGTAATACATGCAGTGATTATACTCACGTCGTGTTCGCAGCTTTTTCCGCCGTAAATAAGCATTATATTCATATAAAATTCTCCCCTTTTTAATTTTTAAAATTGTCAGGCAAATCGTTCTGAAATACTATTACACTGTTTTCGCTTACGTATTTTTGCATATCTTTTACCGCTTCGTTAATATTGTTTACCTTTATTATTTTATGCTCTTCTGTTTTGCCTTTTTTTAAACCGTCGGCAATTGCATCGGCGTTTATGCCCGTCAAATAGCATATGTCGGCAATTTCAGAAAGTTTTTCGCCCAAAATAAAGTTTTGCTCGTACGCTCTAACGCCCAACTCCACTATGCCTTGGCTGACGATTATTTTTTTGCCTTTATATGTGCTTAAAACCTCTGTCAAACCTTTTACGCCTTCCGTATTAGCATTGTAGCTGTCGTCTATAATATAACCGTTGTGACTGACGATAAGCTCTAACCTATGCGGCACATAGGGCAAAAAAGCGGCAACGTTAAGCATTTTGTCTATGTCGCAATTTAGTTTATGCGCTAAAGCCAAAGCAAGTGAAATATTAAGAGCGTTTATGCTGCTTAAAAGCGGCGTTTTTACCTTATATCGATTGGCGTTTTCCGTTAATAAAAAAGAAGTGCCTGAAATGCCGACGCTTACGTCGGAAATTGCATAATCTTTGCTGTTTTTACCTACCGATATTTTCTTGGCGTCTCCTTTTAAAAAACAGCCGCTGCTGTTAATGTCGTCGGCATTTAATACGCAAAAACCCTCCGTAGATAAAAAATTCATAATTTCGCTTTTTGCCTTAATGATATTTGATAATGTTTTAAAGGTGGACAGATGCTGACCTGTTATGCCTGTAACAATAGCATGAGTGGGCGGATACAGCTTGCAAAGTTTTTTTATGTCGTTTACTTTCTTTGCGCCTTTTTCGAGGATAACAAGCATATCCTGTGTCAAGTCTATACTGTTGATAAACTTTGCCAGTCCCAAAGGCGTATTAAAGCTATTAGGGCTTGCTTCGACCTTATACTTTGTACTTAAAAAGGCTTTTAAAATATTTTTTACCGAGGTTTTTGCATAGCTTCCCACAATCGAAATTACCGTGCATTTAGAGTTTATTAATTTGTTATGCGCCTTTTTTATGTAATAAGCATTTACAATTTGCTCAATCGGCATGGCTAAAATATTTGCAAATAAAGTTATTGGTAAAAAAACTATGGGCAAAATATATCCGTCACAAAAGAAGTTTAGACTAAGATAAATCACAAACAATATTAAAATCCATCTAATTACCCTGCGGGTAAATATTAGCGGAACTTTTTTTTTGGCAAACAAAAACGGAGTCAATGCGGCGCAAAAGATAATAGCACTGTACAATGCTGCTTTTGCCCAAAAAAGGCTTATTAAAAGCTGAGCAATACTAAATAATGCACTCAGTAAAAAAAACGTGTTAAAAATAAGGCTTTTGTATGCCCGCAAAAAAAAGTATCCGTTAAGCTGCATCAGCCAAATGTAATAAAGGCTGACAAAGCACGAAAGCGCCGATAAAATTACGATTGATACTTCCGTCACTGTCTTTTTCCCCCGTTTAAAAAAGAGCTTAAGACGTTTGTATAAAGGTTTGCGTCGTCTAAAAAGCAAAAATGTCCTGCGTTTTTGATAATAACGAGTCCGCTGTCATAAATAAGTCTTTTGTATTTTTTTGCTATCCAAAGAGGTGTCTCGGTATCGTTTTCGCCCCAGATAATAAGAGTAGGACATTTTATTTTTTTTGCATATTTTGACAAATCCTGTTTTACGGTCTTAATAAGCGTAACTCGCAAAGCACCTTTTGCGGCGTTATAATCGTTGCCGGCAAATTTAGTCGGGTCGATTTTTTTAGAAAAGCGCTTACTGATTTTGTAGTGCAGTATTTTTAAAAAGATTTTTAACCTAAAGCGTTTTAATCCCGCTGCATCC
>CALGIK010000109.1 GCA_937915515.1 uncultured Clostridia bacterium | reverse complement strand
CTAAAGTTATATAACCAAATCAAAACCCATAATATTTTATAAATACTATGTTGTTTTAACCAATCTATATAAGATGAAATTACACGCTGGATCATAATGTAATGTTGCAATAATGAATATTTTTACTCCAAACAATACTTATATGGCCCTAATGATATTTTTTAACGCTTTCGTTAATAAGCATTTAAGAATGCAATAAGAAAATCATTGTAATCATTTTCAATGATTGTAGAAAGCTCGATGTAATATCTTACACTCAAAACATTAAAACCGCAGTAATACTGAATAGATGAATTATTCTTTATTTCTTTAATGGATACTCTTTTGTTTTCTATTAAAATAAAATTATCAGTATGAAAGTTGTTTTCATTTTTAACAAAATATCTCTCTTCCAAATATATTGATAAGCTAACCTCTCGGTTATAGCTTTCAGCTGCATGAATACCCGATACAGTAATATAAATAATTTCGTGAGTTTTATTGTGTTTGCCAACTTTATATTCTGGATTTGTAAGTATACTCAGCTGCGGCAAGTAAAAGTCTTGCAGGATATTGTTGGTCTCTTCTTCTGTGGCTATTTGTACTGTTATTTCAGAATCAACATAGTTTATAGTTGGATTTCCATTGTTTGCGGGGGAAAACACCCAAAATCGCATCATAAGACCTATACTTATAAACACTAAAAAACTTGCAGCAATTGAAGTCAAACGTTTATACTTTTTTGTGTTTTTATTGGGTTGTTTTTGAGTTGAGCTATATATAGAAGTAACTCTTTCATCAAAAGAACTGCAGTTTTTTATGTCATCTAAACTCTCAAGTAAAGGGTTTTCCTTGATTTCTTTTTCAACTGATTCAAAACTATCAAAATTTTTATCGTAAAGATATTGTAAGTGTTGACGAGTACTTTCATCATCGGTTTCTTGTAAAATCTCATACAATTCTTCTTGCAGAGCTACATTGTTTTTTTCTTTGTTATGGGGCATATTTTTTTTCATTGTTATTACCTAAATTCATTCATATAATAGACGGAGTAAAGCTTAGTTATTATTGGTAGTTATTCAATTTTATTTAAATATTTTGTAACTTTTTTATCGCATTATGATATTGCCATAAAATAGTGCCTAACGGAGTACCCAACTCTTCAGCTATTTCCTTATGCGTATAACAATATAACAGTTTTTTTCGTACAATAAATTTCTCATTTTCACTGAGTGGCGCTATCATAGATTCAAATTCAATTTCGGAAAGGTTATTGTCGATAGAAAGATAATCAATTAATTCTTTCTCAGTTAGGTCATTATATTCGAAATGCTTACTTTTTTGATTACACGACTTTCTAAGATAGTCAAGAGCCTTATTCTTTGCCATTTCAAAAATCCAATTATCAGGATTTCGTATATTACTTTTCAAATTCTTATCAGCATTTTGCCAAATTGCCGACAAAACTAAACTGACAATATCATCAGCGTAATGAATGTCCTTACAAAAAATTAAACCCACGCGATAAATTTTGCGCGAATACTCGTCATAAAATTCGCGTAAAGCATCATTATCTGATTTTGATATTCTATGTAATAATTTTTTAAATTCTTTTGCGTTCACTAATGCCTCTAACAAACCCTATAAATATTGTCTATTCAATTATAACATATGGTAGAGAGCATTCGAAAGTCTTTATTAAAAATGTTTTTTAAAATAACTCCAATAAAATCTACCAGTCGATACGTCTAATTAATAGAGAGAATATATAGGGGGTGATACCGATGGTGAGATTATTTGTCGATATGCTTAACTAATAAGAGATGTCGGAGGTGATGCCTATGGTGAGATTAATGTTGAAGAGGTAAGCAAAAAGTTATAAATAAAAACCAATCAAATGGAGGAGAAAAAATGAGAAAAAGTAAAGTAAGTTTATTGGCATTTGTGATTTGTTTTTCAATTATGTTAATGTTCTCGGGTTCTGCTGTGGCTTTTGCAAATTCATACTCGAACGAAGAGGCTAACTCTGTAGTTTTAAATCAAATTGCCGTTTATGATAGCGCGGCAAAAAATGCTAAGTTATTAAAAATAGTACAAGCTCATATAGATACGAATATGGAGGGAAACGGAAATCGGACAATCAAAAGAGTTAAAAATCTATATGATTTTGACGGCAATATGTTTACTCTTTTTGAACTTAATCCCATAGGGTATATAGTTTATCACGGGGAATCGGGTAAGTTTATAGAGTATGCAGAAAATAGCCCGTCACCTTATTTGGATGTTGATGGCAAATTATATTATGGCGGTCCAATGCAATATTATCGTACAGAAATAGATCATCTAATCGGAACGCTTAAAACCGACGTAATAATAACAAAGGCGGATATTCAACTGCTCGCGCCGGAGAGTCGAAAAATGAAAGACAGCATTAATGAAAACAGAAATTACAACGTTTTATCATATATCGACGGCGAGATAACTAAAATGCCTTCTGTTGCAATACTTGAGGAAAAACAGAATGATAACACTATAATGTCCACTCCAAGTGTTGCAATGACAACGTTCTTCCCTCGTTTGCAATATTCTTGGCAAATGGGCTATGTCGGTAAGGGCGGCGGTGTTTGCGGGTATATAGCTGCGAACCTTATGCTGGGTTACAGTTATTTTGCCTATGACGGCGGTCTGCTTAATAGTTATTACGCTAATTCCGACCAAACAATGAATAGTTGGAATCTTACGCGCCGTTTGCTCGAACTGAACGGAATTGATCCAGACGGAACTGAATTCCCTGGCACTACCGCTACGGGAATGAAAGATGTGGTATATGCATTTTTGCTCGAACGCCCTAATTGGTTAGGATGGGAAGTTGCATGGTCAATTTCTTCTGTATGGGTAAAAGAACATATAAACAATAATCATCCTGTCGCTCTATTTGGTAATTGGCCGGATGTTTCTGCAAGCGGTAATGTTAACCACGCTATTGTGGCATATGGTCACAGGAAATGTGGATTCTTAAATTTAGATACAGAATACAGAGTTCACTACGGTTGGTCGGGATATTCAGACGTTAGGATTACTTCGGGCATCACAGGCACTACTTTATATCTGAAAACCATATAAACTAATAAAAGTATAATGTCTTTCCCCGCAATTACAACGCGGAGAAAGACATTATATATTAAATAATATTTAAAATCAGATGAGGTGTTTCTAAATTGAAAAAATTGTTTGTATCTACGTAAATGCTTTGATTTATGATGATTATTTAAAACTTGATTTTATCAAAAAATCAACGCCCGCAGGCGATTATACAATATTTTATTCCGAGCTATCTCTGGAAGAAATAAAAGTAAAGGTTAATAACATAAAGCCCAAAATCGGGAGCATAACGTCCAATATTATAAACGATAGATTTTTATTGATAGAAAAGCTCGTTCCATTAGATAAGGTCAATTATTATTTGATCGTGGATGTTGCAAAAAATACAGACTCGGACAACCATCGTTATAACTTTTCTGCTTGTTCTGCGTCTTTTAGTACAGGAAGTTATCCCGACGAAACCCATTACACTATTCATACGCCGCATCACTATTTTGTTTTCGATGAAAATGACGATTATCCCCTAACAATCCGTGCAGATATACCATACGAACTTACAGGGATGCAGCAGGATATATTCGATTTTTATAATAAAATTAAAATTTATGATATTGTAAACGAAACTAATTGCATCAAAGTTAACATAAAAGATGATGTGGAAACATTCGGCAGGCATACCAAAACAGATTTTGTAATTTATTTTGAAGAA
>CALGIK010000108.1 GCA_937915515.1 uncultured Clostridia bacterium | reverse complement strand
CATATACGCTTCTTTTTCGGTTGTCTCGACTGCGGCAAGCAAACAGAAAAAGAAGCGTATATGGGTGATAGCGGTTTATTTTTGCCCTACTTATCAACCATTGGAAAAAAGCGACGATTAATTAATTTAGTTTTAACCTCCCGCATAACAATATTACGGGAGGTTTTTTATGGATTATTTAAATCTTATCAGCATACCGAGCATTGCCACAATAGTTTATTGGATAATCAATATCATTAAATACACCCTCAATAACAACGAGAATTTTAAGCGGTTTATACCGCTCAGCGCAACGCTTTTGGGAGCGATTTTTGGCACTGTAGCTTACTATGTTTTCCCCGAGATTATACCTGCGCCAAACTTGATTGTCGCAATTTTAATTGGGGCAAGCAGCGGACTTACGGCTACGGGCTTTAATCAAACAATCAAACAGCTTTCTAAATATTCTGAGGAAAAACAAGGCAATAAGTCCTCAACTGACAGTCAGAACTAAAAACTTTAAGTAAGCTGTCTCGTCCGCCGTAAGCAAAACAGGATGGTCGGGTGACTGTGTTTTTACTTCGACAAGCCGGACAGTTTTCCCGCTCGAAATAGCGGCTTCCTTTATTATCCTTTCGAAAAGCTGCATATCAACATGCTGCGAACAGCTTGAGGTGGCTAAAAATCCGCCGGAATTAAGCAGTTTTAAAGCTAAAATATTGATATCACGGTAACCGCGCACGGCATCGCTCATTTCGCTTGCCGATTTGGTAAAAGCAGGGGGGTCAAGTATTATGACGTCAAAAGTTTTGTTTTGCTTTTTGTATAACCTTAACAGTTCAAACACGTCGGCTTTAATAGTAGTAATATTTGTAAACCCGTTTAGCTTAGCGTTTTCCTCGACATTTTTCAGCGCAGTAGCGGATATATCGGCAGCTATTACGCTCTTGGCAACAGTAGCGGCATTAAGCGCAAAACCGCCGCTGTTAGAAAAACAGTCAAGCACGTCTTTGTTTATGCAATAACGTCTTAAAGCATACCTGTTTTGCTTTTGGTCCAAAAAATAACCTGTTTTTTGACCGTTAACAATATCTATGCTGAGTTTTAAATCGTTCTCACTAATTATCACACGGTCGGGCATTTGACCGTACAAAATGCCGCAGGAAGGCTCTAAACCTTCCTTAATGCGCACAGCGGCATCGCTTCGTTCATAAATGCAGCGCGGATTAAAAACTTTTACCAAACAGTCGGTGAGTTTTTGTTTTATCAAATCCATACCTAACGACAAAAACTGTACCACAAGCACGTCGCCGTAACGGTCTACGATAAACGCCGGCAACTCGTCGGCTTCGGCATATACCGCGCGGTAATTATCGCCGCCTATTATGTCTTGTCTCACAGTGTTGGCTTTAATTATTCTTTCATAAAAAAGCGAGACGTCGTCAGCGCTATCAAATTTGCGGATGAAAATTCTCACCAATATTTTTGATAAATAATTTATATAACCTTTGCCGATAAAGCTGCCGTCATAATCGTATACTGCGGCGATGCTGCCGTTTTTTTCCTTATCATTGTTGACGATTTTTGCCGCTTCGTTGGCGAAAACCCACGAAAAACCGTTTTTTATTTTTTTATCGGCATTTTTCTTTAAATATACTTCAATCATTTTAAATAAAGGAATAAACTAATATTCCCATTGTCCCTGATAGTAAAATAATCAAAATGGGGGAGAGAGTCTTTTTTGTTGCTTTTTTATAGATAAAATAGATAACAAAAACGAAAATCACTATGGCTAATGACCAAAAATCAAAAGCCAATGCTTTGTCCCAAAATCCAAAGTTTGTAATAAGGTTTTTGGCGGCAACAAGCAGACCGGTTGCCAAAATAAGACCGCATACAATGGGAGTGATGGCGGACAGTGTACCCTTAACATATCTGTTTTGAGAAAATTTTTTAAAGAGAGCTGCGATAATTAATATAATTATAAAGCTTGGCAATACAACGCCTGCCGTAGCGCATATTGCGCCCCAAAAGCCACCCTGACTTGTGCCTACAAAGGTTGCTATATTTACGGCAAAAGGACCGGGTGTGGCTTCGCTTATGCCGATATAATTGTAAAGCGCATCGTAAGTCAGCCAGTTTTGACTGATTACCTCCTGCTCAATTAAGGGAATCATAGCATAGCCGCCGCCAAAAGTAAAAAGTCCTATTTTAAAAAACGTCCAAAACAAATTGAGGTATATCATAGGCTTTCCCCATTATCAGTCGTATTGTCCGTAAAAATTGTATCTTCTGTTTTTGTTTCGGTTTGGCTGTCATTAATAATATTCTTCTTTTTGTTTTTGACGTTAGAAATCAAGGTGACAAAAAGACCGATTATTCCGCCGATTAAAATAAGGTAAAGAGTAGAAAAATCAATGCTGAAAATGCTTATCGATAACGTCAGCAAAAAGGAAAGACAAAATAAAGTAATACTCAAAGGAATTTTTTTGACGGACTTAAAAAGCTTTAAACCCGCTAAAATTATCAGTGCTGCAACGCCGGCTTTAATGCCTTTAAAAGCGTTTGCAATAATTTCTATCTGCAACAAATCGTTAAAAAATAAACTTATCAAAAAAATAACGATAAACGAGGGCAAAACCACGCCTATTGTTGCAAAAAGACTGCCCCAAAAGCCCATCGTTTTATAACCTATATAGGTTGCGCTGTTTATGGCAATAGGTCCGGGTGTTGCTTCGGATACGGCGATAATCTCCGTTAGTTCTGCATCCGTCACCCATTTGCGCTTTTCGCTGACTTCGGTTTCTATAAGTGCTATCATGGCGTAGCCGCCCCCAAAAGTAAACAATCCTATTTTAAACCAAGTCCAAAACAAAGTTAAAAAGTTTTTAAAATTTTTTTCCATATTTATTACAACTAGTAGTTATCATTATAACCAAAAAATTATAAAAGAGCAATGAGACCATATCAGTCATTATTAATGTATAATCAACCAAAATTGTGAAATAATCAAAAAAAGCATTAAAAACGGTTGCATATTTTATCAAATATAGGTAAAATTAATAATCAGGTGAATATTGTTCAAGAAAAAATACAATGCTTATTTATTTGGAGGTAACGAAACGATGCCAAGAACTGAGAATGACCAACGTGTCAGACTTACGAAAATGATTATCAAAAAAACCTTTGTGGAAATTTTACAAAAGAAGCCGCTCAAAAAGGTTACCGTCAGAGAAATATGCGATTTAGCCAGTATAAATCGCGGGACTTTTTATAATCATTATGTTGATGCGTTCGACTTGATGGAGCAAATGATAACTGAGTTGCTCACAGCCGCACGCGACGTGTTAAAAAACCAGAAAAACAGCTGGGAAGACAACAATTATTCCCTTTGCTACAACGTCTTAAGCCTTATTAAAGAGAATAAAGCTTTTGTTTCGGTTTTGCTCAAAGACAATACCGACGAAAGTTTGGCTCTAAGATTTGTACGTTTTAGCAAGGAGGATTTTTTTGCAAAGTATAAGGGAATGGTTGGCGACAACGATTTGCCTGCGCTTGAAAGTTTCTTCCTTTTTGCAACAGGCGGATTTTTTGCTTTGCTGCGCCGTTGGTTTGATAACAACACAGAGAGCAGCACTGAAGCTCTTGCGCGTGAATGCGGAAATCTGATTACATTCGGATGGACATTCTTGCAGCAAAAATTCGGTTGGGCAAACGCAAAAGCGTAAATTTGTACAGCGTCTAAAAAATCAGAGTCTTGACTTAGGCTCTGATTTTTTGCATTGCTTTTTTATTTTAAAAGCGGCTTAAGCTTATTTGTGCTTAAACCGCTTTTATATTGTATGTATCTTTTTAGCTGAATCGTATTAATTTTTAAGCACTATTCTGCCAATTCTATTCCTCTGCGAAGGGCTTTTTTGTTAAGCTCAACAAACTGGGGTTTTACGTTTTGGGCGATTATTGTGTCCCAGTCAATGTCGGTCAGTTTCATTTTGCCTATAAGAGTGCCTAAAAGAATCATATTTGTTATTTTAGCGTTGCCCAATTTATTTGCTTCGGCTGTGGCGTCTACCACTATTACGTCCCTATGGGCTTTAATCTCCTCAATTATGCCTTTAGGGTAATCGCAAACGCCTGAGGTAATAGGCATACCGGGTATTTCGTAATCGTTTACAACGACTTTTCCGTCTTTTTTCAGGTAGTCTAAGTAACGCAAAGCCTCCATTTTTTCGAATGCTACGATAATGTCGGCGTCGCCAAGTTCAACAACAGGGGAATATACTTTGTCTTTGTCAAAACGGATGTGCGAAGTAACGCTGCCGCCACGCTGACTCATACCGTGAATTTCGCTCATCTTTACGTCATAATTAGCAGTAGTCAATCCTAAACTTAATATTTTGCTTGCGAGTATTGTTCCTTGTCCGCCTACGCCTACCAATAATATATTTTTTGCCATAAATACTGTTCTCCTTAATCTATTGCCTTTACAGGGCATATTTGTTTGCATACAGTACAGCCTACGCACATTTCGGCGTTAATGCTTGCTTTTTTGTCTGTTACGGAAATAGCAGGGCATCCGCATTTTAAACAAGCCTTACAGCCTATGCACTTGTTTTGGTCAACGGCGCATTTTTGTTTAAACGCTTCGGGAAACTGTGTCTTATCAAGCTGCGAAAACTTTTTTAATACGCAAGGATAACGTGTGATTATAACGCTTGCTTCTTTGTTGTTGATTGCCCAATCCAAAGCGTCGTTAACGGCAGTCAAATCGTTGGGGTCAATTACCTTAATATTTGTTATGCCTATTGCTTTTACAAGACCTTCTATATCTACCGCATCGGTGGGCTCGTTTTGTGCGGTAAAGCCCGTACCCGGGTTTTGTTGGTGTCCCGTCATACCCGTAATGCGATTGTCTAAGATAACCGTAATATTATTGCCTTTATTATAAACAACGTTAAGTAAGCTTGTCATTCCGCTGTGGAAAAAGGTACTGTCGCCTAATACGCTCACGATGCGTTTTTGATTGTCCGCATTTTGGTCAAATATTTTTTGAGCTCCGTGTCCGCTCGAAATACTGGCGCCCATGCAGCTGTTAAAGTCCATAGCGTTGTACGGCGCGGCAAAAGCCAAAGTATAGCAGCCAATGTCGCCGCTTATTACTACGTTTTTTCGTTTAGAAAGCTGATAAAACAATCCTCTGTGAGGGCATCCCGCGCATAACGCCGGCGGACGGGCTACAATTTTTGTTTTGTCATATTGCGGTAAAGCGCAACCTTGTCCGGTGACGCTTTTACGTATCTCATCGGCTGTTAATTCGCCGTTAAAGGGCAAAAAGCGTTGTCCGTCGGGAGCATATTTGCCGTAACAAATATTGCCATAACCTAACATCTTTACGGCGTCTTCGATGTACTCGTCATTTTCCTCAATCACATACACCTTTTTGAGTTTTGAGCAAAACTCTTTAATTTTACCCATAGGCAAGGGGTATGTGAAGCCTATTTTTAAATAATTTGCAGTGTTTGCAAATACTTCTTTGCTGTAATTATAGCACATGCCGCTTGTAATAACGCCGATGTCGGATTTATTGTCATCAATAAAGTTTAATTCCGTCTCGTCCGAAAAGGCTTTAAAAGCGTCAAGATGTTTTTCGACTTCCAAACGTCTTATCTTAGCGTTAGCCGGAACGTCAACGTATCTGCGGCTGTCTTTGACGTAGGGGACAAGCGGAACTTCGTGTCTGTCCTCTAGCTGCACTAAACTTTTGCTGTGGCATACTCTTGTAGTCAGTCTGATAAGCACAGGACATTGATACTGCTCCGATAAAACAAAAGCGTATTTAACCATATCCTTGCATTCGGCACTGTCGCTCGGCTCAAGCATAGGCACTTTTGCGCTGCGCGCGTAGTTGCGGTTATCTTGTTCGTTTTGTGAGGAATGCTGACCGGGCTCGTCGGCGGTCACTATGACCAAACCTGCGTTTGCCCCTGTGTATGCTATGGTAAAGAAAGGGTCGGCGGCAACGTTAAGCCCCACGTGCTTCATACTCGCAAAAGCTCTTGCGCCTGCAATGGCAGCGCCAAAAGCCGTTTCTAACGCTACTTTTTCGTTGGGCGCCCATTCGGCAATAATTTCCTTATATTCGGCAATATTTTCGAGTATTTCGGTACTGGGTGTGCCCGGATATGCCGATGCAAAACGCACTCCGGCTTCAAACACGCCGCGAGCGATTGCCTCGTTGCCTGTCAACAATACTTTTTGTGCCATAAAAACCTCCGAGATTATTTTTAGCGAGAATATTTATTTTTTGACAAAATTCTCATACTTAAAAAGTATACACCTGTACGCATTTTTTGTCATTTGTTTTATGGTTAGTTTTGCATAAAAAATGATTTTGCTTATAATTTTAAGTGAAAATGCATAAATTACTGCAAAATGTGAATAAAAATTTATAAAAATAAATATCGTGAGAAACCAAAGAAAAAATAAAATAAACAATTTATGTTTTTAGCGCATATATTGTTGACTTTTTGGGATTTATGCAATATTGTATACTTTGACTTTTTGGAGAAATACATGAAAATAAGGACAGAATTACGAAATGTCGCCATTATTGCGCACGTTGACCACGGCAAGACTACTTTGGTTAACGAAATGTTAAAGCAGGGCGGTATTTTTAGGGATAATCAGCAGGTAGCAGACAGAGTGATGGATTCTAACGATCTTGAAAGAGAGCGGGGAATTACAATTTTGGCAAAAAACACTTCCGCTTATTATAACGGTATTAAGATAAACATCGTAGACACGCCGGGACACGCTGATTTCGGCGGCGAGGTGGAACGTGTTTTAAAAATGGTAAACGGCGTTTTGGTATTGGTGGACGCATGCGAAGGACCAATGCCTCAAACGCGTTTTGTAATGCAAAAAGCCTTGGAATTGGGACATAAGCTTATTTTGGTCGTAAACAAAATAGACCGTCCCGATGCCCGTTTAAACGAAGTCGAAAACGAAATTTTGAATTTGCTGTTAGAACTTAATGCATCGGAAAATCAGTTTGACAGTCCTATTATTTATTGCAGCGGACGAAACGGCACTGCTTCTCTTGACTTTCGCAAAGAAGGAACAGATTTAAAACCGCTTTTTGAAGCTATAATAAACCATTTTGAGCCGCAAGTAGTGGACGAAAACGCCCCGATGCAAATGCTGGTTTCTTCTATCGATTATAACGATTATGTCGGAAGAATCGGTATCGGCAGAGTGGAACGTGGCAAGATTAAGGTAAACGAAAATGTGGCGATAAGTAATTTTCACGATTTAGTCGGCTCTCACACAGGAAAGATAGTTTCCGTTTATCAGATTGAAGGGCTGAGCCGAAAAAGCGTAACGGAAGGGGTTGCCGGCGATATTGTCTGCATAAGCGGACTCAGCGATATTACTATCGGCGATACGGTTACGGACGTAAACGTTATCGAACCAGTCCCGTTTGTAAAAATTTCAGAGCCGACGGTGGAGATGCTTTTCAGCGTCAACGACGGACCTTTTG
>CALGIK010000107.1 GCA_937915515.1 uncultured Clostridia bacterium | reverse complement strand
ACCTTCCTTAATAAGCTGTTTGAGCGACCAACCGGCGCAATAACCCGTCAGCATAGATAAATCATGAATATGAATGTCGGCATTGCGGTGCGCTTTTTCGATTTCCTCATCATAAATTTCGCTAAGCCAATAGTTTGCGGTGATTGCGCCGCTGTTGCTTAAAATAAGTCCGCCGACGCTGTAGGTAACGGTGCTGTTTTCCTTTACGCGCCAATCGTTTATTTTTAAGTAATTGTTGACGGTATCGGCGTAGTCCACTATCGTGGACTTCATATTGCGCATTTTTTCGTGCTGTTTGCGGTACAAAATGTAAGCCTTTGCTACATTCACAAAACCCGATTGAATAAGCACCACTTCGACAGAGTCTTGAATATCCTCTACGGTAATAACACCGTTGTCAATTTTTTCGTTAAACTGCGCTGTTACCTTTAATGCTATCGTGTCCAAAATATCTTCGGTATAATTACGGTCGACGGCGACAAAAGCATGCTCGACAGCATCCCTTATTTTTTTGAGATTAAAATCAACAACTAAACCGTCTCTCTTTTTTACCTTAAACATATTATCCTCCCTTCTGTATGTCATCTTATCTCTCCCATTTTGTCTTACTAAAAACCGCTTATAGTGATGACAAGTCTATTATAACAACAGCGCATTTTATTAGTCAACAAAATAACAATCAATATTTTGTGAAATTTTTTATCTAAAACCACAATATATAGTATTTTTCGACTATTTTAGTTTTTCAACACCTTCTGTTTTTTCCTCACGCTTAAAATAACACACTCAGAATTTTGCTCATTGTAAACATTTATTAATGCTAACAGAACAATAAAGACCGCTTTAGTAAACGGTCTTTGTGAGTATATAGGTAATTTTCCTTTTATTTTAAACTTTAAAATATTTAACGGCGCTTTCAAACATTTTTATGTCGTAATTGCCTTCGATGTTTTTGTAGAGGTTTTCGCCTTTACGTTCGGCATGCCCCATTTTGCCGAATACCCTGCCGTCAAAAGAGGTTATGCCTTCGATAGCGTCAACGCTTCCGTTAGGATTATATTGAATATGCGCACTGACCAATCCGCTGTTGTCAACGTATTGTGTTGCTATCTGCCCGTTTGCCGCCATTTCCTTTATCTCTTTTTCCGTCGCCACAAAGCGTCCTTCACCGTGACTGATTGGCACGTTAAATATATCGCCGACGTTTACTGCGCTAAGCCAGGGTGACTTGTTGGACGAAATCCTTATTTTAGCAATTTTTGACTGATGCCGTCCGATTGTATTAAAGGTAAGGGTAGGCGAGTCTGTCTTTGCTTCCGTTATCTTTCCGTAAGGGACCAAACCCAATTTAACAAGAGCCTGAAAACCGTTGCATATTCCTCCGACAAGCCCGTCACGGTTTGTCAATAACTCCATTAAGCAATCGCTTATTTCGCTGTTGCGCAAAAATGCGGTTATAAATTTGCCGCTGCCGTCAGGTTCGTCACCGCCGCTAAAACCTCCGGGAATAAACAAAATTTGACTGTTTTTTAACTGCTGGGCAAAACGGCGCACGCTTTCGCTTAAATTTTTTGCGTTTAAATTGTTTATGATAAAAATTTGCGCATTTGCTCCTGCATCGGCAAATGCTTTTGCGCTATCGTACTCACAGTTGGTCCCGGGGAAAACAGGAATCAAAACATTTACTCTTTCGATTCTGATTTTTGGTTTTATTCTTTCCCCAGCGTAAAAACTGTATGTCGCCGCTTTTGTGAGCGTAGAAGTTGGCTCCAATGCATAAACGTCTTTTAATTTGCCTTCAAAAATGTTTATTAAGTCGTCCGTTAAAATCTGATTTTTTCCGTATTTTATTGTTTTATCGGCGCTTGTCGTCCCTAAAGGCAAAACAGTAAAGTTTTCTGTCGCTTCCTCCAAATAAAAGTCATCATTAAGTTCCAAAACAAAAGCACCGTAGTTATATTCAAAAAGCGTTTCTTGATTGATTTTTGCATCGTAAACAAAGCCTAAATCGTTTCCCAAACACATCTTAAAAACAGCTTCGGCAATACCGCCGTATGTCGCAGTATAAGCTGAAACGGCTTTTTTGGTGCTCAGCATTTTATTTACAAAATCAAAAACGCTTAAAAGGCTTTCAGCTGTAGGCAAACCGCGCTTGTCTTTAAGCGGCAGCACTGCAATTACCTTATTCAATGGCTTTTTAAAATGATTGGCGACAGCATCGCTTGCCGGCATAGTGGTTACGGCAAAACTGATAAGCGTAGGGGGAACATTTATTTCATTGCCGCCTATCGCCGCAATCGATAATTCCCTCTGCGCTTTAAAGGCGCCTAAAAGCGACGCTACGGGCTTGCCCCAACGTAAAGGGTCGTTAAGTAGTTTTTCAAAATATTCTTGAAAAGACAAGTATACTTCTTTAAACTGCGCTCCGGCGGCAATCAATTTGCTTACGCTTTCGACAACCGCTAAATACCCTCCGTCAAAAGGATTATTTTGTGAAATATAAGGATTATACCCCCAAGACATAACGCTTGCGGTATTTGTATGCTTTTTTTCTACGCTTATTTTATTAACCATAGCTTGTGACGGCGTCCTTTGCGTACTGCCCCCAAGAGGCATTATTACCGTTCCGCTGCCTATGGTGCTGTCAAAACGTTCGACCAGTCCTCTTTTAGAACATACGTTTATGTCGCTTACAAGATTAGTATAATTTTTCGTAAAACTGTCGCTTACAAGCTTTTGATAGGGACTTCCTACTGTAACTTTAGCGTCAGCGTGCTTTTGCACTCCGTTGGTGTCTAAAAACTCTCGGCAAATATC
>CALGIK010000106.1 GCA_937915515.1 uncultured Clostridia bacterium | reverse complement strand
CAGCAAAACTCATCTTTACAGGCAAAAGCGGTGCAACTCAGGAAGTTGTTATTCAGGATATGAAGTGCGGCGGCGTTATACAAGGCATGCATAACTTAGATAGCAGCATAACAAGTTTTGCGCACAGCTGTTTTAAATACGCTTTGGCTACAAAACAAGATTTATGGTTTAGTACTAAAGACACCATAAGCAAAAAATACGACGGCGCTTTTAAACAAATTTTTGAAGATGTGTACGAACAAAGTTACAAGACAGAATTTGAAAAAGCAGGGCTGGAATATTTTTATACCCTGATTGACGATGCAGTAGCAAGAGTTATCAGAAGCGAAGGCGGCTTTATTTGGGCATGCAAAAACTATGACGGCGACGTTATGAGCGATATGGTTTCGACGGCTTTCGGCAGTTTAGCTATGATGACTTCAGTTTTGGTCAGTCCCGACGGCAAGTACGAATACGAAGCGGCTCACGGTACAGTCACACGCCATTACTATAAATATCTTAACGGAGAGGAAACATCTACAAACCCCATGGCTACTATTTTTGCCTGGAGCGGCGCATTAACAAAGCGCGGCGAAATGGATAATTTGCCCGAATTAATCAACTTTGGCAAAATGCTCGAAAAAGCAAGCATAATGACTCTTGAACAAGGTATTATGACTAAAGATATAGTAAACTTAGTCGAGAGCGGCAAAAAAGCTGTTTCGGTAAACAGTTTAAAGTTTTTACAAGCAATAAGGGAACGCTTAACGAAACTTTTGGCTTAACAGAAAAGAATATTGTAGAATTTTATAGAACCTTAAAAAATGCGCTAATTACAAGCGCATTTTTTAAACCGTAAGTGTTGCAGAATTCCAAGATATAAAGTATAATAAAAATAAAGAATGGGACGATTTAAATTCGCAGTATCGGGATAAGAAACTGCAAAACGCCATTCGTGCAGGCAATTGTCCCTTGAAGCATAAAAGAGTATAAGAAATGGAAAAATTAAAGATTAAAGAATTTGATATGGTAATATTGAAAACAGGAGAAAAAGCATTTATCGTAGATATTCTTAGTTCAGGAGTTTATGCTGCCGACATAGGAAGCGGTCCTGAAGATTGGGAAACAATTCTCATAGACGACAAAGATATTGATAGAATAATAACAGATGAATAAAAGGCACTCGGTAAGGGTGCTTTTTTAATACACATTAAGCAAGCTAAACGGCTTGTTTTTTATTACCTCCTTTTGGCAATCGGTTTTATCATTTTACGAATTGTGCATTTTGTTATAAGATAAACTAAAACGGCTCTCTATCTAGAGTTGGGGTGTAGGTTAATATAATGAGTTTTTTGTTTCCCTTCTCGGGTATTCCGAGAAGGGAAATTTTCGTAGTGACGAGATTTCTGGCGCAAATATTTAATGGATTAAGTTTAGAACATAAATTTGTTCAGAAAAATAGGGAAAAAGAATAGTATTAATCAACTTTAATTAAGATCAAAGCTTAATACGTTTTTGGTGCGGGTGCGGGTGACCATATTGTATTTTTTGCACGCAGATTCAAACAGCACATAAACTTGCCCATTATAATAATCTATTCCTTCGCTCATGCAGGGCGCTTTAATCTTCTTTTTTACGTCGCTGTTGCCTAAAATAAAGAGATTGACGCTGGTTCCTCCAATGTTGACACGGCCGTCAATATTCAGCCTTGACGCAATCGGGTCAAAAATAAGAATCTTGCTGCTGGGTAGTCCGTAGCTGGTGGATAAAACTATTTTGCCGCTGTTAGTCAGCGCTATGCCTTGCACTTGATCGGGTATTGACAAAACATAAGCAGGATTCATTGACAAACCGTATTGCAACTGATTATTTATACGGTAACACACCGCATAAGCATGATTAACCGTATTGTCGCTTTCGCGTGTTTTTTCGTGATCAACAATTTCAAAGCCCTTTTTGCGATAGAACTCGCCGACAATAAAAACTTCGTCGTTGGCAAAACAAAAGCTTGCTTCTGTGCCGCTGTCCATTTGACCCAGCACGCTGACCTGACCCCCGTGCGTCACGTTAATTATGTCCGACAAATTTAAAAACAGCACACAGCCTTCGGTTGCTATCCAAACGTTATTGCCGTTAGATGCTATTCCGCCTAAATGGCCGTATATTTTATCCTCTTCGGTGTTATTTAAAGTGAAATAAGTTGCGTAACCGTCGCTTTCCCTTACCTTATAAATGCGGCTTTTAGAGCCGTTAACCATATATCCCGAAATAAGCCAAATTTTTTCGTCGTCGGCACGGCATATGCCTTGAGGTACAAAACCCTCTTTAAGCCCCGGTATAGTTAAACGTTTTGTGGCTTTAAAGTTCGGATAAAAAGCGCCAAAATACCAAACGGACAAAAACAATATCAGCGCCAAAAGAATACTGCCTGCTGCTATTAATCTTTTTTTGATTTTTGACATAATTCACCTCGGTTTTATTATATCAAAATGCTGCACAAAAGAAAAGGAATATTTATAAAATTATTGATGATGCAAATTATATAAAACAAAATATTTTTATTAATTATGGTAAATGCTTACACCTGATTTTAGCGTAATTAAATAAAAAAATTAATTGTATTTTATCCAAGATGCGCCTAATACGCCGCAACCTAAATGAATGGTGAGTACGGGACCTAAAATTCGTTTAATTAATTTAGCTTTAGGGCAATATTCCTTTAAAACGCAGATAAATTTATCAACAAGCAAAGAATCATAAGCGTAGTGAATTGCAACTTCGTCAGCATCAGCAGGTATATTATCTCTCATGCGCATAATCTGCTCTACATTTCCTCTGCTCACAATTAACGCCACCACAGAACCTTCGGTTAAAGTTAAAATCGGCTTTTGATTAAGCACAGTGTTGACAGACCTTTTTACTATGCCCATCCTGCCGCTTTTACGCAAAGGAGTTATATCGTCTACAGAAAAAATTACGCCTATGTTATCACGCATTTTTTCTATCTCCTCGGCTGTTTCCGTAAGGTTTTTGCCGCAATTTATCAGTTCCCGAGCTTTTTTTATCAAAAAATACATGCCGCCTGCCGTTGATAAGCTGTCTATAACCTTGATTTTGTCCTGTCCAACTTCCTTTGCTGCAATGCATGCGCTCGAATACGTTCCGCTAAGCCTTGACGAAAGCGTAAAGCATAATACTTCGTGACCAAGTTTTATAAGTTTAGAAAAAATGTCCGCAAATACAGAATTATTGGTGTGAAAGGTTTTATTGTTTTCGCCGCCTTGCTCAATGATTTTATTAAAATCTCCATTGCAGTCGGAATATGACTCGGCATAGGTATTGCCGTTGACATAATAACCTACGGGAGCTATTTTTACATTTAGCTCCTCCGCCTCGCTTTTTGTTAAATATGCCGTACTGTCGCTAACAATATAAATCATATAAACCTTCCTATATTTCTGTATTTTTCGTAGCGTTTCTCTATAAGTGTATTTGCTGTTTTTTTCGTTTGTTTTTGTAAAAA
>CALGIK010000105.1 GCA_937915515.1 uncultured Clostridia bacterium | reverse complement strand
CTTATCGGCTGCGAATTTATCGTTTGGGTGCAAATCGGGATGGTAAAGCTTAGCCATCTTACGGTAAGCGGCTTTTATGTCGTCGGCGGTGGCGTTTTTATCCACGCCTAATATTGCGTAATAATCTTTTTTAGCCATTTGTCTGTTCTCTTTTGCCTTTTTGGTATTTAGTATATGCAAAGCGAAAGCTCTTTGTCAACCGCTTTGATGCAATGCGGGCGAACGAATTCGTTCGCCCTGTTGTTTTTTGATTATTTACTACGATTTATTTACCTTAGTCTTTTATTTAACTTGGTTTATAATTTGACGTTTTTTATTCGGCGTCTTTTATATCGTAATCCGCTTTGTCGCCGTTAGGATTACCTTCTGTCTGTCCGCTGTTTTCGCCCTCTTGCTCCTTAGCGCCGTGAGTTTGATAAAACTTTTGGAATATTGCCGCACTCTCTTTAGCAATTCTGTCAGTTTCGGCTTTGACTTCGTCAATCTTAATACTGTTGTAGTCTTGATTTTTGTCTGAAACTTCCTTGCCGCTCTTGATTAGTTCCTCAATTTTTTCCTTATCGGCGGCTTCGAGTTTGTCGCCGCTGTCACGAATAAAGCCTTCCAAACTAAATATCATTTGGTCAAGTCCGTTTTTAGCGTCTATTGCTTCCTTGCGCTTTTTATCTTCTTCCGAATATTTTTCGGCGTCTTTTACAGCTTTGTCAATGTCGGCTTCGGACAAATTAGTGGTGCTGCTTATAGTCACCGACTGCTCTTTTTGCGTTGCTAAGTCTTTTGCGGTAACGTGCACAATACCGTTTGCATCAATGTCAAACTTGACTTCTATTTGCGGTATTCCGCGCGGAGCGGGAGCAATGCCTGTCAGATTAAATCTTCCCAGAGTTTTATTGTCGGCAGCCATTTGTCTTTCGCCCTGCAAAACGTGTATGTCAACCTGCGTTTGATTGTCGGCAGCGGTGGAAAATACTTGCGATTTGCTTGTGGGGATTGTGGTATTGCGCTCTATTAAACGTGTTGTAACGCCGCCTAATGTTTCGATACCCAATGAAAGAGGCGTAACGTCAAGGAGCAGAACGTCCTTTACTTCGCCGCCTAAAACGCCTGCCTGAATTGCCGCTCCGATTGCGACGCATTCGTCCGGGTTAATGCCTTTATACGGCTCTTTGCCGCAAAAACTCTTTACCGCTTCGACAACTGCGGGTATACGGGTGGAGCCGCCTACCAAAATAACACGGTTTAAATCGTTGACGGACAAGGAAGCATCCTTTAATGCTTGCTTCATAGGTTCGAGCGTGCGCTTTACTAAAAATTCCGTCAGACTGTCAAATTTAGCACGGGTTAAATCTATATCCAAGTGTTTTGGACCTGTTGCGTCGGCTGTGATAAAAGGAAGGTTGATGTTGGTCTTTGTGGTAGCCGAAAGCTCTATTTTTGCTTTTTCCGCCGCATCTTTAAGTCTTTGCAGCGCCTGTCTGTCACTCTTAAGGTCTATACTGTTTGATTTTTTAAATTCGTCAACGATATAATCGATGACTACGTTGTCAAAGTCATCGCCGCCTAAGCGGGTGTCTCCGTTGGTTGACAAAACTTCAAATACGCCGTCGCCTATTTCGAGAATTGATACGTCGAAAGTGCCGCCGCCTAAATCGTATATGAGTATTTTTTGGTTTTTGTTTTCGCCTTTGTCAAGTCCGTACGCTAAAGCGGCAGCCGTAGGCTCATTGATTATACGCAAAACTTCAAGCCCCGCTATTTTGCCTGCGTCTTTAGTAGCCTGACGCTGACTGTCGGTGAAATAGGCG